>JAQTNJ010000082.1 GCA_028713955.1 Syntrophorhabdaceae bacterium | reverse complement strand
ATCTCTGCCTCTGATCTCCGCCCGTAGATCGGTTTTATCTCATCAGATAGAATACCCGTTATCCTTTGCAGACCTGCTTTCAGCAGCGCCTCTCCGGAGATGGTCTGGAAACGGTCTTTTATCAGAGTAACGCCATTGATGCCCGCAAGAATGTTTTCGCACAGCAGAACGCCTGTTCCGAAGCATACACAGGGTGTTTGGACCAGACCGGGAATATTTTCAGGCTTCAGGGCATGGTATCCCGTAAGCCTCTCGATGTTTCCCTGCGACACCCGGTAAAGGGAGCAGAAGACCTCGCCCTTTTTTGCATCGATGAGGGGACAGAGATGACAACCTTCCATGAAGGCAAGGGGGAACGAGAGGGCATCGAGGGTCGGGACGCCCGTGATGGGGATGTTGAGAGCGGAGTTGATGCCCTTGCAAAATGCCAGGGCTACCCTGATCCCGGTGAATGAACCGGGTCCAAGCGTTACAATCATGTTTGTTATGTCATCGATCCTGTATCCGTTGTCCGTGAGTATTCCGGAAACCATAACCGGCAGTATCTCGGAGGGGGCTCTCCTGTTTTTGCTGCGTCTTTCCGCGATGATCGTACTGTCTTCGGCGAGGACGAGATTGAGGGAATCGAGGGAATTATCGATGCCGAATGTGAGTCTATTTTCCAACAACGATCCTCATGATATCGTTAAAGAAGGCAAGGACCATGACCGCAACGAGGATACCCATGCCGATCTTCTGGGCGACATCAACCCATCGCTGGGACATCCTTCTCCGTGTTATGAGCTCGATTATATGAAAGAGTATATGCCCGCCATCGAGGACAGGTATAGGAAGGAGATTGACGATCCCGAGATTGATGCTGATGATCGCCACAAAATAGATGAGGCTTGTCACGCCCTCCTTTGCCTGCTTGCCGGCAACCTGAAGGATCAGCAAGGGGCCGCCGACGTTCTTCGGTGAGATGCTGCCCATCACGAGCTTCACGATACCCATAACGGTTATCCTCGAGAGATTGTATGTTTGATAGAAGCCCTTGGTAGCTGCCTCCGTGAGGGTATCCTTTTTTGGTATCATTTCGCTTGAAGCGGTGATGCCTATGACCCTGCGCTTGATCGTCTCCCCGAAGATGTTCTTACTCTCTGTCTCTTTTGGGGTAATGACTACGTTTATCGGGCTGCCGTTTCTGTTTACCGTGAAACGGAGAGCGCCCGATCGGGCGTCCATCATGGTTTCCATGATGTCAGACCACTCATTGATCTCTCTTCCTTCGATGTTGACGATAATATCCCCTTCTTTGATGCCTGCCTCATAGGCGGGATAGCCTTTTTCCACACCGCCTACCTTCGTTGAGAGGACGCTGTATCCGCTGACAAAGACAATACAGAAAAGAAAGGCTGCAAAGATGAGATTGAAGAATGGGCCGGAAAAGGCGATGAGGATCTTTGTGAGCGGAGGCTTATGCGCGTAGGACCTCGGGATATCTTCCTCCTGTACCTCTTCGTCGGGTGATTCGCCGAGCAGCTTGACATACCCGCCGAGAGGGACCAGGGACAGGGCGTACTCTGTTTCGCCTTTCTTAAAACTCAGGAGCTTTTTCCCGAACCCCAGCGAAAAGGTTAAGACCTTGACGTTCACAAGCCGTGCGGCAAGGAAATGGCCAAGCTCGTGAACCAGTATAAGAAGGCTCAAAGCGATAATTCCGTAAATGATGTTCATTACCATAGGTTACCTCAAGGTGTCTTGAATTTGTTCTCTGTATATGTTGTTGCCCACCGGTGGATCTCCCAGATCGTCCCGGTATCTTCTATCACGGCCTGCCTCGGGTGATGCTCAAGGGTATCTTCCACGAGTGCAGGTATGTCGGTGAACCGTATCCTGCCTTCCATAAAGGCCTGGGATGCGACCTCGTTCGATGCGTTAAGCGTAATGAGGGCGCTGTCCCCGGACGCGAGCGCGTCGTATGCGAGCCGCAGTGACGGGAACCGTTCCAGATCCGGTGTGTGGAATGTTAATGTCGAGATATCTTCAAGACTCAAAGGACTGAAGGTAAGAGGATTCCGCGCACCCTCGTTGATCGCGTAGGCAATCGGTATCTTCATGTCCGGATAGGCCATATACGCGATAAAGGAATGGTCGACAAGCTCCACGATCCCATGGAGTATGCTCTCAGGATGAATTATGACCCTGATCCGTGACGGTTCAATATTAAAGAGCCACCGCGCTTCAATCACCTCAAGCCCTTTGTTCATGAGGGTTGCAGAATCAAGGGTGATCTTCTGACCCATCTTCCAGGTGGGGTGATTAAGCGCCTCCTCAGGCTTTACGCCTTCCAGGGCATCTTTGTCAAATTTTCTGAATGGTCCGCCTGACGCGGTGATCATGATTGTCTTTAATTCCCTTTTTTTAACCGTCTTCAATAGCTGATAGAGCGCTGAATGCTCGCTGTCCACGGGTATCAGCCTTGCCGCATCTTTTTTGACCATTCGCGTGATGATCCTTCCGGCCATGACAAGACTTTCCTTGTTGGCAAGGGCGAGGACCTTGTGACAGCGGAATGTCTCCAGGGACGGTTCGAGTCCGATGCTTCCCGGCAGGGCATTGACAACAATGTGGGCATCCATGCCTATCATTGCCTTCATTCCGTCGATGCCGGTGAAGAGCTTGTTCCTGTCAAAGCACACCTTATTCTTCTGTTCCTTATCGTAGATACACACATACCGGGGTTTGAACTTCTCTATCTGCTGGTTCAGGAGGTCTGCCTGCCCCTTGCACGCGAGGCCAAAGACCTCAAAGGTATCCTGCTGCTGGGCGATCACTTCCAGGGTAGCCCTGCCGATTGAGCCTGTAGAACCGAGTATCAGAATTTTTTTCTTCACGCACTATACCTCATTGGTGTTTAGTCCGGATGATTCCCCGTAGCTCGCTGCAAGGCAGTTCATTCGGAAATTGGAAATTGGCAATTGGCAATTGTTTTTCGTCATCGTATCCCTGCCAGATAGTAATACAGGAACGGCGCCGTAAAAATGAAGCTGTCGATCCTGTCAAGGATCCCGCCGTGTCCCGGGATGAGGGAGGAAGAATCCTTTGTCTCTGACAATCTTTTTCCGAGTGATTCGAGGATATCGCCGAGCTGTCCGAGGAGACCGATGATACACCCTATCGCCAGAGACTCCCGGACGGTTATGCCTATCAGTGTATGCGATACAACGATGATTATCATGCTCCCCAGGATTGCCCCGCAGAGACCTTCAACGGTTTTTTTCGGGCTGATGCGGGGAACAAGAGGTATTTTACCAAAGGCCTTTCCCGCAAAGTATGCGCTTGTGTCGCTTGCCCAGAGCGCGAAAAGAAAGATAAGGGGAAGGCTGTTGCGAAGCTCTTTGAGCTTGTATATATAGAAGAGCGGCAGCATTATAAAGATACCGCCGAAAAGAAGCACCATAATGCCGAGAAATATATCCCTGTTTGCAGTCTCCTTTTTGCCTTCTCCGAGGCAGATCTGAATAAGCATATAGACAATGGCAAGAAGGAGGAGGGCGGGTAGATAGAGGCCGATGGCCCCGAAATAAAGCGGTACGGCGCCCGCAAGGGCAAGGAAGAGGAGGAGGTATCTTGGGCCTGCTTTTACCATCACTGCCAGCTCACTGATCCCCAGGAGGGCAATGATCAGGAGGAATATAAAGAACCATTGCAATGGGAGAAAAAAGAAGAGGAGGACAACGATCGGTGCGAGGCATATGCCTGTTATGACTCTTTTCCGCAGCTCTCCCACTTAGTCTTCCTTCACCTTTCCGAAACGTCTTTCCCGCTTTGCGAAGTCCCGCAATGCTGCCATGTATGCCTTTCTCCTGAAATCAGGCCAGAGCACATCCGTCACGTATATCTCCGTGTACGCAACCTGCCAGAGGAGAAAATTACTGAGTCTCATCTCCCCGCTTGTCCTGATGAGGAGATCAGGGTCGGGCATACCCTTTGTATAGAGATACCGGCCGAAGAGCCGTTCGTCTATCTTCCTGATCATGCCGTTCTTCGTCTCCTCAGCGATACGTTTTACCGCTGAGATGATCTCTTTTCTGCCGCTGTAACTCAGGGCGATGTTCAGGTGGAGCCTTTTGTTCCGCGCCGTCCGTGTCATCACCTCGTCGAGCTTGACCTGCAATGCCCTGGGAAAATCTCTTTTTTCACCAAGCACATTAAACCGTATCCCCTTTTCCAGCATCATGGGGAGCTCCTTTTCCAGATAGAAGCCTAAGAATTCAAGAAGCGTCTTTACCTCATTTCTGGGCCTGGACCAGTTTTCCCGGGAAAAGGCATAGAGCGTGAGATAGGGTATGTCCAGTTCTCTCGTGATCTTTACTATTTCCCTGACAGATTCTATGCCGACGAGATGCCCTTCGGCCCTCTCGAGCCTTCGCTTTTTTGCCCACCTTCCATTTCCATCCATGATGATGGCAACGTGTGTGGGAAGCTTATTAATGTCTATGTTGGGCATGAATACAGTACGTGTCAGATCGACAGGATCTCTTTCTCTTTTTCCGAGTAGGTCTTCTCCGCCATCTCAATATATCTGTCGGTGAGTTTCTGGACTTCATCCTGATTTTTGTGCAGATCATCCTGTGAAAGCTGCTTATCCTTCTCCATCTTTTTCAGTTTTTCGTTGATGTCTCTCCTGACGTTTCGCATTGCAACCCTTGTGTTTTCAAGCATCTTATTGCCCAGCCTGGTAAGCTCCTTCCTCCGTTCCTCTGTCAATTTCGGAAAGGAAAGCCGGATGATCTTCCCGTCCGACATGGGATTGACGCCAAGGTCTGATTTCTGGATCGCCTTTTCAAGTTCACCGATGATCGAATTATCCCATGGCTGGATAGTGATGGTCCTGCTGTCCTGAACCCCGATGCTTGCCACCTGGTTGAGCGGCGTGGGTTGGTTGTAGTAGTCAACCTTGATATCTTCCAGGAGCGATACAGAAGCGACGCCGGTCCGCAATTTTGAAAAATCTTTCTTGAGCGTGGTAAGCGATTTTTTTAGTTTTTCTTCGAGTTCTTCCATTACCTCGCGATTCATGCTTTCCTCCTCACTATTGTCCCGATGTGTTCCCCGAGGACTGCTCTTT
Source organism: Syntrophorhabdaceae bacterium (assembly GCA_028713955.1). Taxonomy (NCBI): domain Bacteria; kingdom Pseudomonadati; phylum Thermodesulfobacteriota; class Syntrophorhabdia; order Syntrophorhabdales; family Syntrophorhabdaceae; species Syntrophorhabdaceae bacterium. The sequence goes on along the minus strand of JAQTNJ010000082.1, from coordinate 7,475 downwards.
TCAGGTTATCCTTTTCCCTGATGTTCAATACAATGATGGGAAGGTTATTCTCCTTGCAGAGGGTAATTGCCGTCAGGTCCATGACCTGCAGGTCCCGGTTGAGTATATCCGTAAAGGTGATCTCCGGAAAGAATTTTGCATCCTTGCTGGTCTCCGGGTCTTTGTCGTATATACCGTTAACCTTCGTTGCTTTCATCAGTACGTCAGCCTTCATTTCGATAGCCCTCAATGCCGCCGCCGTATCGGTTGTAAAATAGGGGTTGCCGGTCCCGCAGGCAAAGATAACGATCTTCCTGTTTTGCAGGTGTTCGATGGCCATCTTCCTGTCGTAGGGCTCGGCCATTTTCTCGATCGAAAGGGCTGTCTGCAGACGCGCGGGCACGCCGAGCGTTTCCAGTGTATCCTGGAATGCAAGGGCGTTGATAACCGTTGCCAGCATCCCTATATAGTCACCGGTTACCCTGTCTATTCCATCCTTTTCCCCTTCTTTGCCTCTAAAGATGTTTCCTCCTCCGAGGACAATCCCTATCTCTATACCAAGTTCCCTGATCTCCTTCACCTGATTTGCTATCTCGAGGAGTATCCTGTGATCGATGCCGCCTTCTTTTGCCATGAGGGCTTCACCGCTTAATTTTAAAAGGATCCTTTTGTATTGCATACTATTTATGGGGCTCACGTCGTTTCCTCCAGTTAATATCGTGAAAGGTGAAAAACCCTCGTAATTCGTGAATCGTAATTCGTAATTGGATGAACCCCTTGAAAGGTGAAAGGTGAAAGAGGCAGTGAATAGTGAACGGTGAATAGTGAACAGTAAGAGACAAAAGGTACCGAAGAGACAATACGAACGGCTGACGTGCTGAGATATTTTGTTTCTGCTCTTCTCATCTTTTGCTCTTTTTTCCGCCTCACGAGTTTGTTGCCATGAGCCATGAGCTATCAGCTATGAGCTGCATTTCATTCCTCGATCGTTTCGCCGAGTTGGAACCTTATAAACCTGTTGACGAGTATCTTTTCGCCCATCTTTACTATAAGCTCTTCAAGGAGCTCTGTCACCGTCATATCGGGATTTTTGATGAATGACTGTTCAATGAGGCATACCTCCTGGTAGAATTTCTCCAGCTTTCCTTCGGCGATCTTATCAACGATCTTTTCAGGCTTTCCGGATTCAAGGGCCTGTTTCCGGTAGATATTCTTTTCTTTTTCTATCACCTCAGCGGGGATATCTTCCCTTTTGATATAAAACGGGTTTGATGCCGTTATCTGCATGGCAATATCTTTCGCGAATTCCTGAAACTCTTTTGTGTTGGCAACAAAATCTGTTTCACAGTTTATTTCAACCATAGTGCCGACCTTTCCGCCTGTATGGATGTATGACGCTATGAGACCTTCTGATGCAACTTTTCCCATACGTTTTTGCAATTTGGCAAGCCCTTTTTCCCGCAGATATTCGATTGCTTTCTCCATATCTCCATTTGATTGTTTCAGCGCTTCCTTGCAATCCATAAGGCCAACGCCGGTTTTCTCTCTCAATTTTTTTACCGCTTCAGCAGTTATCTCCATGATAATCCTCCTACCTATTTTACGTCATAGTCGTCGTATTTTTCTTCAAAGACACTTTCATCAACAAACGGTTTCGGTTCTTCAGCCGATTCCTCTTTGGCCTGGAACTCCTCTAAGTAGAGGGCCTTTCCCTCAAGAACGGCATCGGCGATCTTCATGGTAATAAGTTTTATCGCCCTGATGGCATCATCGTTTCCGGGGATGACAAAATCAATATCATCGGGGTCACAATTTGTGTCGACGATACCTACCGTGGGTATGCCCAGTTTTTTTGCTTCGTTGACGGCGATATACTCCTTTTTCGGGTCAACGATGTAAAGGGCGCCCGGCAGACGGTCCATAGCCTTGATGCCGCCTATGTTCTTTTCGAGCTTGTCGATCTCTTTTTCTATTCCGAATGCCTCTTTTTTGGGAAGGACCTTGAAGATATCGCCCTGTTTGAGTTCTTCATACTTGCGGAGTCTCTCGATGCTCTTTTCGATAGTCTGAAAGTTCGTCATGGTTCCGCCGAGCCACCTGTTATTCACATAGTATGCGCCGCAGCGGCCTGCCTCATCGGCAATAGATTCCTGGGCCTGTTTTTTGGTGCCCACGAAGAGGACGTAATCGTTATGGGAAGCGACCTCTTTGATGAAATTGTAGGCCTCCTTGAACATCTTCAGGGTCTTCTGCAGGTCGATGATGTAGATGCCGTTCCGCGCGCCGAATATGAAAGGTTTCATCTTGGGATTCCACCTTTTCGTCTGGTGTCCGAAATGTACGCCTGCTTCGAGTAGTTGTTTGATGGTGAGATTTGACATTAGACCTCCTGGTTTTTTCTTCCGCCTTTCGCACTTTAATACCCGACAGTTCCCTGCACCCGGTTATTAATTGAAAGACGTGCAAAATGTGATGCGGATTATAAATACCATATGATTTCCAATATTTCAAGGAAAATTGTTATAGCGAAGGGCTGAGAGCTAAGAGCGGAGAGTAACAGCAAGGGGAATAACCAAACACCAATGACAAAATCGCCAATAACTAATAACAAAAAAAGTGAAAGGTGAAAAATGAAAGGTAATAGGTAATAGGTAAGAGGTAATAGGTGATGGGTAAGAGGTGATAGATAAGAGGTAATAGGTGATAGGTAAGAGGTAATAGGTGATAGGTAAGAGGTGTCATTGCGAGCGGAGCGTGGCAATCTCATTCAATTGGTCATACCCCTGAGATCGCCACGTCGCTTCGCTCCTCGCGATGACAAGAAAGGATGAAAGCTCCTCGCGATGACAAGAAAGGATGAAAGCTCCTCGCGATGACAGTAATATTCTGAACGTAGAACAGGTTTTATTTCTCGTCCTTCGTCCCGTGTCTCACGATCTGTAGTATATCGTAAATAGTAAGATACTTAGAGGGTTCTTTTGCAGTTCACTATATACTATATACTATTCACTGTTTCTTTCCCCTTACGCCTCCTGCCTCACGGGTGCGCCCCGCGCATATATTGAAAACATTGACGTTCTGTGGTATGTTGATGGTGTTTTTAAAAGAAAAAGGAGGATATGATGCCGTCGCTTACGAAGAAGACAGATGCAAGAAGGGCAAGGAAGAGGGTTAACCAGGGCAAAGCAAGAAAGAAAAAGATGTCGAAGGCGTCAACCCCGGTATTCCCGGTTCACGTAGAGAAAAAATGACCAACAGGGCGCTGAGATACGAGATAGGACCTATCAGGCCTCCCAATGAGGCATACAGTCTTCTCGTGAGGTTTACCAGGAACTGTTCCTGGAACCAGTGCGCCTTCTGCCACACATACAAAGAGCGGAAATTCGAGAAAAGGTCCTTCGATGAAATAAAGCGGGATATCGATACGATCAAAGAGATTGCAGACGATATCAAACAGATCTCATGGGAGAAAGGCTACGGCGGCACAATCACCGAAACCCTGGTAGAAGAGATATTCTCGAGCAATATCCACAACGAGTGTTATAAAAGCGTAGCGGTATGGTTATACTTCGGGGGTAAGCATGTCTTTATACAGGATGCAAACTCCCTCGCCATGAATCCCCAGGTCTTCATAGATTCGCTGAAATACCTCAAGGAGACCTTCCCGACTATCGACAGGGTGACGTCATATGCGCGCTCAAGGACGATAGCGAAAAGGGTGACCCTTGAAGACCTCAATAATATGAAGGATGCCGGACTTACAAGGCTTCATATCGGCCTTGAGTCAGGAAACAACTTTCTTCTGAAATTCATGAACAAAGGTGTTACCAGGGCAGAACATATTGAATGCGGCAGAAAGGTCAGGCAATCGGGGATCGAGCTCTCTGAATATGTTGTCCTCGGTATGGGAGGAAAACAGTGGTGGCGGGAACATGCCCTGGAGACAGCGGATGCCCTCAATAAGATCAATCCTGATTTTATACGGTTCAGAACGCTCAAGGTGTTAAAGACCATGCCCCTTTATGAAAAGCTGCAAAATAAGGATTTTTTTCTCCCCACCGAGGAAGACATCCTCATCGAGGAGAGGCTTCTGATAGAGAACCTGAAAGGGATAACGAGTTATATCAAAAGCGATCACATCCTCAACCTCCTTGAAGAGGTCGACGGCAAGCTGCCGGAGGATAAGGAAAAGATGTTGTCTGTCATAGATGATTATTTTTCTCTTACGCCTGAACAGAAGGTGACATACAGGTTCGGCAGGAGGTCGGGGATCTACCGGAGCATTAACGATCTCAACGATGAGCTCACCTATTTCAGGATCAGGAAGGCGATCAAGGAGATGGAAGACAAGGAACCCGGCAGTGTGGAAAAGACCATCTCACTTCTTCTGGAAAATTATATCTAATAAATCCGTAAGTCGTGAAAAGTGAAAGGTGAAAAATGAAAGGTAATAGGTGATAGGTAAGAGGTGATAGGTGATGGGTCATTGCGAGCGAAGCGTGGTGCAGTGTCATTGCGAGCACCTTTCCCTCTGTCATTGCGAGGAGCGGAGCGACGCGGCAATCTCATTCAATTGGTCATACCCCTGAGATCGCCACGGCTTCGCCTCGCGATGACAAGAAAGAGTATTGCTCCTCCTAAGAAACTTGCCCGGTCTCATGTGTCAAAAACAAGTTTCTTTTCTGATAACACCCGTCAGTATGGGGGTCAGATGCTCGCGATGACAGTAGTATTCTGATATCCAGCATCCAGCTACCAGTATCAAGCAATGAGCATCCAGCATCTTTTTTTTGCTGAACGTAGAACGTTGAACGTAGAACGTAGAACCGTCGTTTACTTATCCCTCAGCTTGTATCTCTGGATCTTGCCGGTTGATGTTGTGGGGAGTTCCTTTGTGAATTCGATCCACCGGGGGAATTTATAGGGTGCAATGCTCTTTTTGACAAAGAGCTGGATCTCTTTCGCCAGCTCCTCGCCCGGTTCATAGCCTTCCTTGAGGACAACGAAGGCCTTTGGTTTGATAAGATTATGATCATCTGCCTTTGCAACAACTGCGGCCTGAAGCACGGCAGGATGGGACATGAGGGTATCCTCGACCTCGACAGGTGAAACCCATATGCCGCCGACCTTCAGCATGTCATCACCCCGGCCGCAATAGTAGTAATAGCCGTCCTGGTCACGGTAATACTTATCTCCCGTGTTGAACCATTCCCCGAGCATCGACTGTTTTGTCTTTTCATGCTGGCGCCAGTAGAAGGCTGCGATGGATTCGCCTTTCACGAGGAGAGTCCCTACATCCCCGTCAGGCACTTCCTTCCCTTCGTCATCGACGATCTTTGCCGCGTAGCCCGGGACGATCTTTCCCGAACTGCCCGGCTTCACGTCGCCGGGGCGGTTTGAGATGAAGATGTGGAGGAGCTCTGTAGAGCCTATGCCGTCGAGGATCTCGGTGCCGAATCGTTTTTTCCACTCGTAAAATATCTCTTTTGGCAAGGCTTCGCCTGCCGATGTACAGATGCGCAGCGATGAGAGGTCGTATCTTTTCCCGGCGTCCTTGTTCTGCAGGAGGCTGGCATACAGCGTAGGCACGCCGAAAAAGACTGTTGGCCGGTATTTCGTGATCGTTTCAAAGATCGTCTCAGGGAAAGGACGTTCGCGGAGAAGTACGACCGATGCACCGACACCGAAAGGATAGAACATGCTGTTGCCGAGACCGTATGCAAAGAATAATTTCGAGGCAGAAAACAGGATGTCATCGGAGCGTAGCCCGAGTACCGACCTGGCGTAATTGTCGATGCAGGTAAAGATATCGTGCTGCAGATGCACGGCCGCCTTTGGCACACCGGTACTGCCCGAGGTGTAGTTCCAGAATGCCTCATCCTCAACTGTTGTATAGGCTGCCTTGAGTGTGTCCGAACAGCGGTCCACAATGTCATGGAAAGGGATATGATATCCCCGCGTCTTTTTGCCCACAACGATAGTGTTTTCGAGATAGAGAAACTTATCCTTCCAGCCTTCAACCTCTTCAAGGAAATCTTCATCGACGATGAGCGTATTTGCCCTGCTGTTGTTCAGGAGATAACGGTAATCGTCGGTCGTATACATATAATTGATCGGGACAGGTATGGCGCCGATCTTGACCGCTCCGTAGAAACTCGCAACCGCCTCAGGTGAGTCATAGAGGACCAGCAGGACACGCTGTCTCATGCGCACACCGAGGATGTGAAGGGCGTTTCCTACCCTGTTTATCATTTGCTGGACTTCCCGGTATGTGTATTTTTTTTCCTTATAGTAAATAGCTATCTTATCACCAAGGCCTTTATCGACATTCTCATCGATCAGCTTACTTGTGATGTTGTAGTACTGTGAAATATACTTTTCATATTTATACGGCCTATCCAATGTGACCTCCCGCAAAATATTTTTCTATGGCCTCGACGAGTCCCGGTATGTCATATCTTTTTGCCTCTATGGATATCCGGAGACCATGTGCCTCGAGTGTTTTTGTCGTAACAGGACCGATAGAAGCGATGATCACGCCTTTCAAAGTGGTCTTGCCATAAAGCTTGATAAAATTGGTGGCCGTTGATGAGCTTGTGAATGTGACGATATCCGGTTTTTCATCGAGTGGTTGTATCTTTTCCGGGAGATGGGTTCTATACACAGGTACAACATCACAGGCGCCGCCGTGTGTTCTGATGAATTGAACGATAACATCACGGGCCTCTGCCGCCCTCGGCAAAAGGAACCTGTTCCCCTTTACTGTAAGCTGACCGAGGGTCTCTATAATCCCTTCAGAGGTAAACTGACCTGGCATGTGATCGGGGATGACCCCCTTTGCAGAGAGAAGCGATGCAGTTGCATCACCAATGGGGATGACCTTGATGCCGTGGAGAGACCTGATGTCTTTTCCTTTTTTATAGAGTGTATCAAAGAAGACCGATACGGCGTTGACGCTCGTAAAGATGATGCAGTAATACGATTGCAGAGAATTGATTGCCTTCAATAGCCGTGTATTTGGTTTGATGTCCAGTATCTCTATCGTCGGTACATGGATCACCTGTGCACCCCTTTCGGTGAGCAGTCGTCCCAGCCTTATCGATTGGCGGGGCGCCCGTGTGACAGCAACCTTCTTTCCGAATAAGGACCTTTTTTCAAACCACGCAAGCTTGTCCCTGAGGCTTACGACGCTGCCGACGATAATGATGCCGGGGGGTTTGATATCGGCGTTTTTTACCAGTGAATCGATCAGCTTCAACGGTCCTGTTACGACCTTCTGCGTCGGCAGCGTGCCTGACTGTATAATACACGCAGGTGTGTCGGGATCCTTGCCTTCTCTGATCAAGCGCCTGGCGATGATATTAAGGTTTTTGATGCCCATGAGGAATACGAGGGTCTCAGGGCCATTGGCCAATTCATGCCACCTGATCGTAGAGGCTGTTTTCTTCTCGTCCTCGTGGCCTGTAATAAATGCTACCGTTGACGCATGATCCCGG
>JAQTNJ010000081.1 GCA_028713955.1 Syntrophorhabdaceae bacterium | reverse complement strand
GTTTCCATGTCTACCTGGAACTTGTCCATCTTTGCGTTCTTTTCGATGAGCATCTCTGCGGGAACCTCTTCGTATTCTCCTTCTATGTTGGAGAGCAAGCCTTCTCCCTTTTCCGTATAAGGAACTATCCAGAAATTGCCGGATTTATCAATCCTTACCCCTGCATCTCCTACAACCCCTCTTCTTTCGCTGCATACGCTGCATGCCCACCGCATAGAATCAGCATTTTTAAAATAATCAGCCAGTTGGTCAACCTCGGTCGGCACATCATCTTTCTTTTCTTTTGAGGACACTGTACCCGGACAATCAATGGACACGGCAATGATATCTTCCCGTTCAACCTGTGTCAGCTTGACGAGTTCAACATATGCCCGTATCTCGCAAGGTCTCAGCATCAGCATAACCTGTAATCCCCTGGCAAATAACCGGCGGAGGTATAATGCCGCATTTGCTCCGAATACGGGGTTCACGAGAGAATAATGATCGAGACTGCCCTTGAATATCTGATGGTCTACACCGTTTTCACCCTTTTTGAATCCAAGGACCAGATGCTGCTCATCCTCCAGGAACCGGCTGAGAGCGCTTTCGATATTCCCGTTTTTAATTTTTTTACCCTGCATTTTTCTTTTCCTTTATATCGTTGTACATAGTCGTCACCTTTTCTATAAAGCGCCGTGCCTCGGCAGCGCTTACCCAGAAGAGCCGGAGCTTATCTTTCATCGAAAAGGCATCAAACATCTCTTTTAAGGCTGCTATCTTTCGTCGGGTATAGAAATTGCCCTTGATAAAGTGGCAGTCTCCTGGGTGGCAGCCGGCAACAAAGACGCCGTCGGCCCCTTCGAAGATCGCCTTGATAACAAAGGCAGGGTCGACCCTGCTCGAACAGGGGACCTGTATCAGCTTCACCCCCTCCGGGTACTTCATCCTCAGGCTCCCCGCCATCTCGGATGCCTTGAACGTGCAGTAGGAACAGGCAAAACCTACTATCTCCGGATTCTTTTGCAATGTTTCTTCAGCCATGCAACCTCCATAATAACTTCAGTAAATAGTATTAACTGCAGTGAATAGTCGATAGTGAATAGTGAATAGTTAAAAAAACCCAATAATAATTCTTTTTTTTAGTCTTCATCCTTTTGCTATTCACTATATACTATATACTATTCACTGCTCTTAAATTGCCTCAGTAAATCCGCTTATCTCATCATCGATCATGCGGTCGATATACCCCTTGAGTCCGATTGCGGATGACGGACATGTGGCGTTGCAGAGTCCACACCCCATACAGGCCGCCTCCTCCACGTGGACTACCCTTTTTGCCTCATCATATTTGATAGCCTTTGCGACACAGGCCTGTTCGCACATGCGACAGCCGCTGCACCTCTTCGGATCAACATATGCAATAAAGGGATCCACGTAGGCATAACCGAGGTTCAGGAACCCAAAAAGTTTCACTGCCGAAGCCCTTCCGTGGTTGATCGATTCTTCAACATCCTTGGGGCCCGAGCATGACCCTGCGATGAAGATCCCCTTTACTGCCGTATCAAAAGGCCGGAGCTTGATATGGGCCTCCAGGAAGAATTTATCTTTATCAAGGGTAACCTTGAAAAGCGACGCAATCAGCTTGCTGTCCTCTGGAGGAGACATACCGATGGAGAGTACGACAAGATCGAACTCCCTCTCGAACATCTCGCCAAACAGCGTATCCTCTCCGCGGATCATGACGCCAGTGGGTGTGGGAATTATTTCCGCTACATTCGCCCTCGTGAAGAGAACGCCCTTTTCCTGCGTGTCCTCAAAATACTCCTCTCCCCCACGTGGATGGGCTCTCACGTCCATGTAAAAGGACTCCACATAAGAATCCCTGTACTTATTTTTAAGTGCATCCCCTACCCGCAAGGCATTGACACAACATACCCTTGAACAATAAGGCTTTCCTATCTGTTCATCGCGCGATCCGACACAATGGAGTATGGCCACCCTTGGCTTCTCAGGGAGCCGTAAGGTGTCCGCGTTGTGCTCGAAGTCAAGGGTTGTGATAATCCTTTCATCTTTCCCATAATTTAATTCCGGCTTTATGCCTGGATCAAAGGGTGAAAATCCTATAGCTATAATCGCTCCTCCGGCAGTAAGTTTTTTCTCACCTCCCGGGGTTTCGAGCGTCACTTCATAGTTACCAAAAAAACCCTCAAAGTTACTGATGGTCGTTGATGTGAATAACTCAACGTTTTTTCGTCCTTCCAATTCTTTAACCATTTCGTCGATAATATCTTTGCCGTCCCTTCCCGAGGGCCATATATTTTTGAGGGTCCTCACATGGCCGCCAAATTCAGCCTCCTTTTCTACGAGGTAGACCTGCATGCCCATCCTTGAAAGGAACACAGCTGCGCTTAAGCCCGATACACCGCCACCGACAATGAGGGCAGACTTCTTCACATCTACGATCTTCTCCTCAAGGGGAACGTAGTGAGCTGCCGAATAGAGTCCTGCAAGTATCAGCCTCTTTGCCTTTTCTGTGTTCTTTTCAACATCATCGCCGACCCAGGAACAGTGTTCCCTGATGCTTACCCTTCTCAAGAGAAATGGGTTAAGATTTGATTTTTTCAAAACATCCTTGAACATCTCTCCGTGAAGCGAAGGCGTGCAGGATGCGATGATCACCCGGTCAAGTCCTTCTTTTTCAATGCTCTCCCTGATCATGTCCTGGCCCGGCTCCGAACATACAAAGACATAATCCTGTGAAACAGTTACATTGGGATATTTTTTGAAGTATTCGCTCAACTTCTTCACATCAACGGTGTGCTTGATATTGTGACCGCAGTGGCAAATAAATATCCCTGTCTTCATGCATCGCCCTCTTGATTTCCAATTTCCAATTTGCAATTTGCAATTTCAGAATCGGCAATCGGCAATCGGCAATCGGCAATGTATTCAAGACATCTTGCCGCCGCTTCTCCTCCGGAGGCGACGGTATCGGGAATGTCCTTCGGTCCCGAGGCCATGCCGCACACAAAGATGCCGTCTACGTTCGTCCGTGAGGGACTTATTGAGTCCGCTCTGATGAAGCCGTATTCGTCTCTCTCTAACGACATCATGCAGCAGAGTTCCTCGATTCCTTTGCGAGGCCTTACCCCTGTTGCGAGGACAACAACATCCACTTCAACCTCGCGCATTTCACCGCTCAGCATATCTTCTACCCTAACCAGGAGACCGTTCTTGCCTTGCGTTACTTCGCCCGGAATTCCCCTTATATAAAAGGTGCCGGTTTCCTGTGTGTTCTTGTAGAATTCTTCATAACCCTTGCCGTATGCCCTTACATCTATGTAGGACACGTAGATCTCGGCGTCCTTGATCCGGTCTTTCACGATACTGGCATGTTTTGCCGTGTACATGCAGCATACCCTGGAACAAAACCGTGCTCCACTTTGTCTGTCTCTCGATCCGACACACTGGATAAAATAGAACCGTTTCGGGACTTTTCCCTTTAATAAAATATCACCGCCTGTCGGTCCCGTGACCGAACAAATCCTCTCAAATTCTATTCCTGTTATCACTCCGTCCAGTGTGCCGTAACCGAATTCTCTTTTTTCGGTAGGGTCATAGAGGTCAAATCCTGGTGCCAGGACGATGCTGTCAAATTCCATTTCCACAATCTCGTCTTTCATGTTGTAATCCACGGCCTTTACATCGCAGCGTCTCTCGCATTCTCCGCACTGAATGCATCCTTCTATCTTCCCTGCGAGGCACCTCGAAGCCTCGGACCGCGCCTGGCTCTCAGTATAACCCGTTACCACCTCGCGGAAATCCTTCGTTCGCTCTTCCGGGGGCTCTTCCCGGGGCATAAGCCGCCGCTCCTCACCATACTTTTCCTTGAGGACCTTCACTTCATCGTCGGTAAGCTTCTCGCCCGCCCTTTCCTTTTTTGACCAAAACATCCGGTCCTTCTGCCAGGTCTTCTCGGATACCACTATCTTGCCTGTCAGGAAAAGGTCTATTGAGCCTGCGACCCTTCTCCCTGCCGCGATTGCGTCAACGACGTAGGCCGGCTCGGTGACCACATCGCCTCCGGCAAAAATACCCTGTACGTTCGTGGCCAGAGTAGCGGGGTCCACCTGGATCGTACCCGTCTTCAGGATCTCAACGCCCAGCTCGCTCACAAAACGGGTGTCAGGGGCTTGTCCGACTGCACTGATCACCGCATCGACGTCCATGGTAAATTCGGACCCCTTTATGGGGATAGGTCGGGCCCGGCCGCTTAGATCCGGCTTACCCAGCTCCATCTTCTGGCAGACCATTGACAGAGATCCATCGCTCTTTGCAGTCACCCTGACCGGCGCCGTCAGAAATTGAATCATTGTTCCTTCTTTAAGCGCAGTCTCAACCTCTTCATGGCTTGCAGGCATCTCTGAGAGGGTCCGGCGATAGACGATGGTCACAGTCTCCGCACCAAGCCGCCTGGCGACCTGCGCGCAGTCCACAGCCGTATTGCCTCCTCCTATGACGGCGACCTTCTTGCCTATCTGCACCGGTTCACCGGCATTCACCTTCCTCAGGAAGGTAATCCCGTCGTGAACCCCCGGCAGATCTTCGCCTTCCATCCCGAGCGAGAGACCCTTATGAGCACCCACGGCGATGTAAGTCGCGTCGTGTGATTTCGTTATCTCCGCGAGCGTAATGTCTTGTCCTACCCTTACCCCTGTTTTTATCTCCACACCATGCCTCTGTATATAGGCTATATCCCTGTTGATCGCCTCCCGGGGCAGACGGTATGCCGGAATGCCGTACCGCATCATTCCGCCCGCTTCGGGCAATGCCTCGAAAACGGTTACCGCGTGCCCTCTGAGCGCAAGCTCATAGGCAGCCGTAAGCCCCGAAGGCCCTGCACCGATCACTGCCACTTTCTTCCCGGTCTGCTGGATATCGGGTACTTCCAGCGTCGCCGGGTCCACCTGGTCTGCTGCAAACCGCTTCAGCTCCCGGATCGCTAACGGATCATCCAGTTCTCCCCGGTTGCACGCCTCCTCGCACGGCGCATCGCAGACCCTTCCGCAGACAGAAGGAAAAGGGTTTACCTCTCTGATAAGCATGTAGGCATCTTTGAACCTTCCTTCGCTGATGTGCTTCAGGTATCCGAGCACATTCGTATGGATAGGGCATACACTAACACAGGCTGCCTTGCAGGGACGATCTTCACGTTTATCGATGCTTGCCTTGTTGGGTATGGCCTGCGGAAAAGGAATATAGATCGCCTTTCGCGGACCTGTGCCCATGTTGAATTCACTCTTCATTACCACGGGGCAGCCCGGAGAACAGGAACCGCAGGCAGTACACTTCTTCATGTCGACATACCGTGCCTTCTTCAGGATGGTAGCTTGAAAACCTGCACCTTTTTTCCTGACCGCCATCGGCTTTGCCCACGAGAGGATCTCTATATTGTGATTGAGCGCCACCTCTACCATCTTGGGCGAAAGGGTACAGGTAGAGCAGTCGAGGGTAGGAAAGGTCTTGTCGAGCTGTATCATCCTGCCGCCGATGGAGGGTCCTTCCTCCAGCATCGTTACCTGCACACCACAGGATGCAAGCTCGAGGGCAGCGGTGATACCACCGATGCCGCCTCCTATCACTAATACATTCTTTTCTGCCACTATCTCTTCCACGCTATATTGTCCATCTTTAAAATCCTAAATCATGTTACACCAAGCACGAAATTCGAATATCTAAATCCTAAACAATATCAAAACTCAAATGCTGAATGTTCGAAACGAGCACCGGGCACATTTCAACAGTTGGACATTGGGACATTAGAATTTGTTTCGTGCTTCGATATTCGTATTTCGGATTTTCTGTTATCATTCATCCTTTTACTATGCCTTTCAGCGCGTCCCTTACCTTATGCATATCCCCCACAATCCCGTAATGCGCGTATTGAAATATGGGGGCTTCGGCGTCCTTATTGATCGCTATGATGCAGTCGGCGTCTTTCATGCCGGCTATATGCTGGAAGGCGCCGCTTATGCCCATCGCAAGATATACCTTCGGTTTTACCGTCTTGCCTGATGTACCGACCTGACGCGCTTTCGGAAGCCACATCTTGTCGATGACAGGTCGTGATCCGGAGATTACGGCCTTCAGGAGACCTGCAAGCTCTTCGTAAGCGGGTATCTCATCTTTGTTCCCAACCCCTCTTCCAACGGAGAGAAGGAAATCTGCTTTGGTAATATCGATATCGGTCTTTTCTTCTTCCACATATTCCACGAACGTCCTGCTGTCGCTGACCGTGACACCCTCGATGACCTCCTCACGCGGGGCCGCGGCCTTTTCCGCAGCGAACTCCTTGAAGCTCCCGCTCCTGACCGTGAGGACAGAGGTTGCGTCCCCTGTGGTTTTAAATTCGCCGAAGAGCTTGTCTGAATAGTAACTTTTGAAAAAGACACCCCGCTCTTTATCGCAGCCGCTTACATCGGTGATGATGGGAAAACCGAAAAGACCTGCCGCGTAGGCGGCTGATTCGGCGCCTGAAGATGAGTGGGTAAATACAATGAAGTCAGGCCTTCCGCGTGTCTCGGAGACCTTCTCAATAATGGCAGCCATATTGAGGGGATTGAGAAAGACCTCTTCACCGGCCTTCACCTTGATGATGCTGTCGACCAGCTTTTCGTTAAAAGAGTATTGCCCGTCCGGCAGCAGCATGACCGTCTCTTTCCCAAGAAGGGTGCAGATACCGATGGAATCTAAGTTCCTCTCTTCAAAAATTCCCCGCCTCGCTTCTGCAACGATCAGTGCGTAACTCATTGATACACCCCCTTCTCCTTCAGTATCTCCATAAGCTTTTTGCATATATCGCCAAGCTCACCGCCGAGCATCTGCGCCCCGCCTTTCTTCGGCGGGTAGACCCACTTAACAAGCTCGATATGTGCTTCCTTGCCGGCGTCGTATTCTTTTCCCTTAAAGGATTTCCGTTCTACCTTTGAGGCCTTCCGTATACCCATGATCGATACGTATCTCGGCTCATTGATGCCACTCTGGATGGAGATCACGCAGGGAGTCGTTACGCGTACCCGTTCCTGGAGGCCGCCTTCAAGCTCCCTTCTTACTACCATGTGATCCTTTTCAACGCTGTCGATCCCTATTACCATGGAAACATAGGGCAGTTTCAGGAGCGCGGCAAGGATCCCGCCCACAGAGGCAAACTGGTCATCCTCGGATTGAACCCCTGTGAAGATAGCGTCAAAGGGGACATTCTCCTTCTGTATGAAGTTGCGGATCAGCGCGCCCCTCGCAAAGGGATCATGGAGCACCTGATCCACCTCTACCAGAAACCCGTCTTTGGCACCCATGGCTATTGCCCGTCTGAGCACCTCATCCGACTCGGTGTCGCCTATGGAGACAGCCGTCACTGCGCCGCCGCCCTTTTCGACTATCTTTACCGCTTCTTCCACCGCGTAGTTATCCCAATCGTTTACCTTGAAAGGGAGTTTTGAAAAGTCCACGTCCTTACCGTCATTGATAAGGCGGAGCTCTTCCTCCTGAGTTGCGGGAACTCTTTTTGTAAAGACAAGTATGTTCATTTTATAAGACCTCCATAATGATTTCTGAAAGCTCTCTCACGATCATTCCCTTCTCTGTGGCAGGATCTTCAAGTGTCATGAGGCAGAAAGGACACGCTGTGGCGATCAGGTCCGCTCCCTTCTCAATCGCATCGAGCACCCTTACCTCCGCGTTTCTCTGGTAGCTCGTCTCCACCTCGAAGAACATCCTCCCGCCCCCGCCTTCGCAGCACAGAGAGGTTTCCCGTGATCTCGAAAATTCCAGGAGTTCGAGGCCTTCTATGGAGCCAAGGATACTTCTTGGCTGATCGAAGATATTATTCTGTTTCCCAAGGAAACAGGGGTCATGGTAGATGACCTTCTTCGGGTAAGGCCTTGTCGTCTTCAACCTTCCTTCCTCCATGAGCTGCCACAGGACCTCTGTGTAGTGTGAAACCTTGATGCCGGTATCGCCGTACTCTTTTTTCAATGCGTTCATGCAGTGAGGCGAGAGTGCTATGATCTCGCTCACCCCGTATTCTTTGAAATTTGCAGCGTTCTCTTCCTGGAGTTCTTCGAAAAGACCGGTTTCGCCTATTCTCCTGATCTCACTGCCACAGCACGCCTCTTCCTCGCCGAGGATGCCGAACTCGAAGCCAGCCTTGTTGAGGAGATTGGCTACATTAACGGGGATCACCATGCATCGCGGGTCATATGCCTGGATACAGCAGACAAAGAGCAGCTTCTTCCCGGCGGTCTCCGATACATGGGGGATCTCGAAATCAACCTTTTCAGTCCATGCAGCCCTCTTGTTGCGGGAACGCCCCCAGGGGTTCTTCTGCACAAAGGTGTTTTCGAGGGCCTTCTGGAGCGCCAGGGGTACTGTCCCGTTCTCTATAAATGCCGATCTCATTTCAATAATCACTTCGGAGGGCTTCACATCTCTCGGGCATCGGATAGTACAGGCGCCGCAGGATGTGCAGTACCAGGGCACGGCTTCATCGATGACGGACTGGAACTGTTTCTTCCGCACAAGCATCCTTATATTAAAAGGCGTCTTGCCGGACTCCGGGCAGCTGCCGGTGCATTTGCCGCATTGGATACATATCAGGGCCTTGGGACTCGCTTGTGTCAACATGCTCTTCGCACCTCGGTTTTACCTTTTATCTTATACATAATTATGCAATTTAAATACCATATGAACGCGCTGTTGCAAAACGAGATTCTTGAGTAAAATTGGATATTGCAAAGAGGCATTCATATACATGATGAACAAGAATTGTATCAAAATGAAACAACTGTGTTCGTTCACTACATATGAGACTTATGCAGGGCATGTCCGGCGTTAACAATACCATATTCTTGCAAAAAATCTAAAGGTGTTTTCTCTCCGCCCTCTCCATCTTCTGGGAGTGTTTTTCTCGTATCTCTCGTTTCAATATCTTCCCCTGGGGGTTCTTGGGGAGGGCGGCAACAAAGTCTACGGACCTGGGTGCCTTGTACCGGGCAAGGCTCTGTTTACAAAAGTTGATGATCTCATCATCTGTAGCCTTCTGTCCCTCCTTTAATACAATCACTGCGTGGACACGCTCCACCCATTTCTCATCGGGGACGCCGATTACAGCAGCCTCAAGCACCGCAGGGTGGCGATAAAGGATCTCTTCCACTTCACGGGGGTAGACATTCTCCCCGCCGGTGATGATCATGTCCTTTTTTCTATCGACAATATAGATAAAGCCCTGCTCGTCATAATAACCCATATCGCCGGTGTGGAGCCAACCATCAATGATCGTCTCATGCGTATAATCCGGTTTTTGCCAGTACCCCAACATAATGTATTTGCTCTGTGCTATGATCTCCCCCACCTCATGGGGCTTCACATCGTTATTATCCTCATCCACGATCCGCGCGTGTACCCATATGCATGGCTGCCCGCAGGACGCGAGTACCTTCTGCTCTTCCGGGGATTTGTCTAAGACCAGGTGGGCTTCCCTGGAAAAAAAGGATATATCCGGCCCGGATTCAGACTGTCCATAACCTTGTTCAAAGATCGGGCCGAATCTCGCCATGCCCTTCCGAAGTAATTCCACAGGCATAGGGGACGCTGCATACCACATCCGTTTCAGACTTGTCAGATCGTATCCGTCAATGTTGGGCAATGCCATCATGATTACAAGCTGCGTCGGTACGATATGGATATCTGTTGCCTTCTCGTCCTGGATGGTTTTGAGGGTTGCTTCCGGGTCAAAGGAGCGCTGGGTCATGATCACGTTGCTTGCCCCTCCGAAAAAGTATGTCCAGAAAAAGGAACTGCCGCCGATGTGAAATAGGGGCAATATCATGACATGCTTCATGGCGGGCTCCATCCGGAGCTGAAGAGCCATTGTCCTTACGTCTTCGAGTCTGCGAATATGGGTGTATACTGCCCCGCGAGGTACGCCGGTTGTCCCGCTGGTGTACAAGATCAAGTACGGGTCATCCTCTTCAACATGGACATCAGGCTCTTCTTTTGGAAAGGCTTGGAGCAGTTCACTATTGGTGAGCATTCCAGGGGCCGCACCTTCAAGGGAAATGTAATGTTCAACCCCGGGCAGACGCGGTCGTATCTGATCAACTATCTCTACCAGCTCTTGACCTACAAAGAGTGCCTTAACCTCCGAATAGTTGATAATGTAGTCGAGTTCATCAGCCTGCAGCCTGGGGTTGAAGGGTGATACAATAAAACCGCCCTTCATTGCTGCACCAAAGACGTCTGTATATTCCAGACAGTTCCAGGAAATGATGCCGATCCCGTCCCCCTTCTTCACCCCCAGAGACTTAAGCACATTGATGAGGCTGTTCACGCGGGCATTATATTGTGAAAAGCTGATCCTTTGCGGTCCATATACGAATGCCAACCTGTCCGGGTGGAGGAGCGCATTCCTGTATATGATATCCGCCCAGGTCCCTATCTTGTAGCGGCTTAGTTCCTTGAGTATGAGTCTTTCCGTCATCACTTCCTCCTTAAGGATCTCGTTAGGCGTTAGGCGTCAGGCGTAAGGGGACTACGGCATAGCGCAAAGCGCATGGCGCATGGCGCATAACAAATCGTATATCGTAGTTCGTATATCGAGAGTGTAAAGAAAACCGTTCGGCGTAATGCGTTCGGCGGAAAGGCTCTGCCGTATTGTCTCTTACTATTCACTGCCTTTGTCCCGCGTGTTTGCGAGGGAATGGCCCGACATGGATGATCGTCCCAATGGAAAATCTGGGATTAATGCTGATGGGGCTATACTTTTCTTTCCTTTCCCGCATAGTATTTATCTCTCAGCTCCCGCTTCAATATCTTACCTGACGGGGTTTTAGGAAGGACCTGCATAAATTCAACGGATTTTGGCGCCTTGTAGCGTGCGAGCCTCGTCTTGCAGAATTCGACGATCTCAGCAGAAGTCGCCTGCGCTCCCTGTTTGAGAACTATGGCGGCATGGACCTTCTCTACCCAGTAGTCATCGGGTATACCGAAGACGGCAGCCTCCTGTACCGCCGGGTGCTGGTAAAGGACCTCTTCCACCTCGCGGGGATACACATTCTCGCCCCCTGTCACGATCATGTCCTTCTTCCTGTCGACGATATAGATATAGCCATTCTCATCGTAACGTCCCATGTCGCCCGTGTGTACCCAGCCGTTCAGGAAGGTCTCGGCGGTCTCCTCCGGCTTGTGCCACCACTCCTTCGGGATCCCTTTGCTTTTCACGATGATCTCTCCAACCGTTCCGGGCTCCACATCATCGTCCCGGTCATCAACGATCCTCACGTGGACGCCGATGTGGGGGAAACCGCATGACGCGAGGATCTTCTGCTCTTCAGGGGATCTGTTCACCACGTCGTGCTGCTTCTTCGAGAGCATCGTGACGTTCGGCCCGTCCTCGGTCCCGCCGTAGAACTGCATGAAGATCGGGCCCCACTTCTCCATGCCCCGCTTCAGAAGCTCCACCGGCATCGGGGAGGCAGCGTAGAACATACGCTTCAGGCTCGAAAGGTCATATCTGTCGACATCAGGCAGGGCGAGGAAGGCGGCGAGGTGCGTGGCCACGATGTGGATGTCGGTAGCCTTCTCATCCTGGATCGTCTGGAGCGTCGCGGCCGGATCGAAGGACATCTGGGGCATGATCACATTGCTGCCGGCCACATAGAAATACCCCCAGAAGTTCTTTGTGCCCCCGATATGGAACAGGGGCATGATCTGGACATGTTTGTCCCCCTGCTCTAAGCTCATGGCCGTGGGGAACCGTCTGGTATCATCCATGGCCCTCTCGAAGGTGTAGAGGGCTGCGCGGGGAACGCCTGTCGTGCCGCTTGTATAAAAAAGGAAGATGGGGTCGTCTTCCCGGGCATCCACGTCCGGCTCGTCCTTCGGGAAGGTTTCAAGGAGCGTGCGGTGGGAGACCATCCCCGGGACATCGGCAGTCCCGAAGGAGATGAAGTTCTTCACCTTCGGTATGTGGGGCTTAAGGCGATTGACGAGTTCGACGAGCTCCGGTCCCACGAAGAGGGTATTGCACTCAGAGTAGTTGATGAGGTAATCGAGCTCGTTATCCTGTAGTCTCGGGTTGAAGGGTGAGGCGATGAAGCCGAACTTCATTGCCGCACCATAGGCATCAGGGTATTCGAGGCAGTTCCACGAGAGGATGCCGAGCACATCGCCCTTCTTCACGCCCATGGACTGCAAGGCATGTATCAGCGCATTGACGCGGTCGTTAAACTGCGCGAAGGTTATTGACTCCTCGCCGCACTTGATCGCCATCTCGTCGGCGTAGAGGAGCGCGTTCCTGTAGATGACGTCAGCGTAAATACCCGTATTGTAGCGGGACAGCTCTCTGAGTACGAATCTCTTTGACATGGTTTCTCCTTTCCTTATCATTAAAGTACTGTCGCACAGGTCTCGATTATCTAACGAATTCTTTCAAGGTCACCGTTTCCCTGTTGCTCATATATATCCCTGTTAATATTTCATGAAACCTGGTAAAAATAACGCCAGTTGGGGGAATAAAAAGACAAGGAGCAGGCCTATTATATCGCAGACAATAAACACAAATGCGCCCAGATATATGTCCCGGATGGTAGTGCCT
>JAQTNJ010000080.1 GCA_028713955.1 Syntrophorhabdaceae bacterium | reverse complement strand
TCGATCTGTTGGGGATGAAAGGTACCCGTCAGTACATTGAGAAATCCATAAAACCGGTTGTTATCCAACCCAACCTTAAAGATTATCTTGGCGAGGCAGCCGGCGTTGAAAGCGTAAGCGATCTCGCCGATTGACTTGATACAAGGGGGGGCGCATGCTCCCCCCCCTTTTTTTTGCATAAGCACGAAATTCTAATATCTAAATTCGAAATAATATCAAAATTCAAATATCGAACTTTCAAAACGTATTGTCATCGCGAGGAGCGAAGCGACGTGGCGATCTCAAAGATGGGATTGCCACGCCCTGCGGGCTCGCAATGACAAAACGCCGCGCTTCGCTCGCAATGACACAGTTATTTTGTTCAACTGTTTTGATATTTGAACATTGGAACATTTGGATTTGTTTAGGATTTAGATATTCGTGCTTCGGATTTAGCCATGCATTTTGATATTCGAATTTAGGATTTGCCATGAGCTGCCTTTTTCATCGAGTATCAAGCATTCCAGTATCGAGTATCGAGTTATGCGCTCCGTAAGACCTCTGCTATCTCATCCACCAGCGGCTTCGATCCCACATATAGTGCCGTTCTCTGGTGGTGTTTTTCGGGCTGGATGTCGAGTATCGGGATGCCTTTCTCGTTCACGGCATCTCCGCCGGCCTCGCAGCACATGAATGCCACAACCGCCGCCTCATACATGAGCCGGAGTTTTCCGTCAGGCCGGTTCTTTTTCGGGTTCGGGTGGTTGATGATAGCAGGATACATGAACATGCCGCCATTGGAGAGGATCCGGTGAAAGTCTCCAGCCAGGGCGCCGAGATACCTGAAGGCATATTTCTGTTCGTTCTCCTGTATCCATTTCTGGACCTTTTCAGAGTACGTATTCCGGTTCGCGGAGTTGAATGATAACTCCCAGCTTTTTTTATCCTCCGGAAGTACCATCGGTACGGGCTTGACGTAGTTCATGGTTTCATCGATATGGAACCTCCATGTCCCGGCATCTTTCAGGGCAATGGTAAAGGTGCCGGTGGGGATGACGAACATCCCTGCGGCTATATAATCCCTGCCCGCCCTCAGATGGTAGTCCTCCGGACCTTCGAGGTTCCGCTTTGCGATACCGAAGAGGAAACCGACCGGCAGACCATGTGAAACGTTTGACGAACCGTCGAGGGGATCAAAATAAATAAAATATCTGCCGCCGTCTTCGTTGAGGGTTATTATTTCATCCGCTTCCTCGCTGACAGCGCTTATCACCCTCTCCGTTGTCTTGAGGTAGTGTATGGCAATCTCATGCGCTATCTGATCCATGCGCATCACATCCTCGCCCTGTACATTGATCAGATTGGCAAAGCCGAGATTCCCCTTCAGCGCACCCGTCAGGTAATAATGCTGGATGTGTTTTGCCGCGCTTATCAGCGCATCCATAAGGATCAGGAAGTGGTAGGTCCGGTTGTATTTTTCCTGATGACGAAGAAGAAAGTTAATAAAGGTCTGTTCAAATTGCATCCTGTCCTCCCCGTATGTTATTGAATGGTATTTGCATATTTACTATAAGAAATCATCTGGCCGAAGTCAATTGGAATCATCTTTGAATAACGAATGTGCGGGACGCTGCAATACTGTCTACGCTGCAATACTGTATGTGACTGTATCTAAGATGGTTTACCGTGAGTTAATGTTGTGAATCCAGGATATATTTCAGTCGGTTATTCGTCTGGGTCAATAGGCCTTTAATGAACATCTCTTCAATGATTGAATCGATCTCACCGGCATTTGCCCTGTCCCGTAATAATGATTCAACATGTTTCTTCAATGTTCCCCTCGTTCGCGGACGTTTCTGATTATCTATCTTATTGAGATTGGCAACGATGTAGTCGGTAAATTTTGATGAGGGCGGTAGTTTTTTACTGTCAGATAGTTCGGCAAGGTTTGCAATCCTTTTTGTTTGTATGCCGGTATCACTGATGTACTTTATCAAAGAATCATACCCGCTGTCTTTTGAAAGTATTATCAATGAAATATCCTTTTCCGATCTTTCGCTCAAACGTCCCAGTTCAAAGGCTATGTGGAAATCAAGGTTGTTCTTGCCGTCACCCGCTATCTTAAGCCATTTGATCCGGTTACCCATGGTCTGGGCCTTCTCAACAAGGTGGAAAGGTATCTTGTTTTGTGATTTGCCGACAAAGACTATGATCTCCGTGTCGGCAGTATCAATAGGTTCAAAATCCAGTTTTTGAATATTTTCGAAATCGATGAGTATGACCCGCCTCATTGGCTCCTCTTTGCCTTTATGATACCTGTTTTATACGATTTACACAAGGAAAAGTATCGGCAGGCAGTTTAGTTCCCTGCCCTGATGGTGAGGATGTCGCCGTCCCGGACGATATACGTCTTTCCTTCAAGACGCCAGAGGCCGGCCTTTTTGCAGCCCGCAAAGCCGTTGTGTTCAATGAATGCGTCATAGGCAACGGTCTCTGCGCGGATAAACTTGTCATAGAAATTACTGTGGATCGTGCCGGCAGCATCCTGGGCGCTCATACCGTCCTGTATCGGCCATGCGCGGCACTCATCTTCTCCAACGGTAAGAAAGGAGATAAGCCCGAGGGTCTTTGAGGAAAGCTGTATGATTGTGCTGCGGATCGTTTCGGTAATGCCATACTCCGCCATAAGGCCGGAACGTTCGTCCGGCGCGACCAGGGTCAGTTCAGCCTCAAGCTTTGCGCATGCAGCCACGGCAGGGACGTTGTCGGGCAGCGCCAGCTTTATCGCCTGCATGGCGCCTTCCATCTCCCGGCCCATTTCTTCGGCATAGTTTATTACGACCATTATCGGCTTCTCTGACAAGAACTGAAAACTGCGAAGCATTTTGCCGGTCTCTTTCATCGTGTGGATGGTGCTGAGAGGTTTTCCTTCGTTCAGGTGGGAAAGGCACTCCTCCAGAAGGGCCTTTTCCTGCTGCAGGAGAGGGTTATCCTTTTTTCCATTCTGATTTGCGATCCGCTCAAGGCGTTTCTCTATCTGGGCCATGTCGGCAAGGATAAATTCGGTATTAAGCGTGTGATAATCTCCGACAGGGTCAACGGGATAGCCGTTGTCAAAGCAGCGCAAAACAAGGAGGAAGGCATCGCTGAATCGCAGCTGGTGAAGCATCTTGGGGTTCATCGTCTCGTTTTTGGCATCGCCTTCCCGTATGGCAGCGGTGTCGGCTGCCTCTATCCGTGCATATACAGTTTTTCTTGGCTTGAATATCTTTGTAAGAGTGTCGAGCCGTTCATCAGGAACATCGATCGTCGTAATAGAGCCGGGATTAACAGCGTTCTGGCTGTTCATGTCAATTCCGCTGAGTGCCCGGAAGAGCGTTGTCTTTCCGCAGCAGGCATTACCGATAATTGAAATCAACATCCTCAACTCCTTTTAGAAAAGGGGATAAAACGATATGATACAATACAACTTTTTCCTGAGAATATCAAGGAAAAGCCATAAAAAACATTGCAAAGTAGTTGAAATTGCGGGACAATGGAGATAGATGAAAGAGGAGAGATAAATGAAACGTATCGATCGTACAGGGTTGGTCCTGAAGGCAGTGTGTATATCGTTTTTTCTTGTCTGTGCTATCCGGCCATTGTTTGTTGTGGGCGTTGAACCTGTTGCAACCGGCGCACGGGAAAAGATTGAGTTCGAATCAGAAAGTTATACGAACCTGCCTGACATGCTGAAAGGCAGAGCACCGTCAACAGTTACAATCACCGCGACACTCTCCTTTCCGAATGAAGTGAAGGAGAAATATCCGGCTATCGTCCTGATCCACAGCATTACTGGTTTTTCAGAACCCTGTGAGGGCTGGTATGCTGAAGCCTTTTCCAGGGCAGGTTTTGCAGTCCTGACAATGGAGAGTGCCCGGTCGCGCGGGATCCGCGATGCAGCCTTAACAGGAGGCTGGAACCTTTTTGGCCCAATGACAGCGGATGCATACCACGCGTTAAACCTCCTGGCACAACATCCCAGGATAGATGCCCAACACATCGCTATTGCAGGGATCTCCATAGGCGGCGATATCGCTCATATTACCGCCTTTGAGCCGCTGCGGGCTTCCCGTGTTAAAGGTGGCATCCGTTTTGCCGCCCACGTATCTTTTTATCCAATGCTCACCTGGGGTATTGAGGCAGGCAGCGATTCCTACACGGGATCGCCGATACTGGTCCTGATGGGCGATAAGGATGATTGCGGTCCGCCTTCAAAGCTCCAGTTGTATCTGGATTATACAAAGCATGCAGGATCTCCGGCGCCGATTGAGACTATCATATACCCGGAAACATATCATGGGTGGGGAAATTCATGGTACACACCGGCATCATACAAGGCAAACCTTGCAAACACCGTGAAGTGCCCCCTGGTTTTACTGGCGCCAAAATCGCCCAACGGGTTAACGCTGCTTGGCGCCAAGGGTATATTGCCGTACAATCAGGACAGGTGGAATGCGTGTATGGCAGCGGCAAAGGGCTACCATATAGGTTTTGATGAGAATATACGTAACCGGTCTTTAACGGATGTCGTTTCCTTCCTGAAAAAAGCAATGAAGTAAATTAAGCAAAAGGCAGGCTGAGGTTAAGGCTAAGGTTAAGCAAACTCCGGTTTTTCTCAACCTCAACCTCAACCTTAGCCTTAACCTGATTCTTTTCGCTGACGGCTATTTAAAGCTTACCGTTACCTCCACCGGACCCTTTGGATCTAAACCGGTATACCTGGCCTTGAGGGTCATGCCCGGCTTTGCAGGTATCATCTTTGTTATCGAACCGAGGGAGAGGATGTCGCCTTTCTTTAATTTTTTTCCTTCGGCAGCCACCGAATCCTTGATCCAGAGGACTACGGCCAGTGGGTCGCCGAGGAGGGCGGCCCCTTTCCCTTCGCTGACGACCGCGCCTTTTTCATCGACGACCTGAAGGGTAAAATTCTTCAGCCGCTCTGCCCATTCCGGCGTTGCCTCCAGCGGGATGGGATCGCCGAGGACACCGTAACGGGAGCCGACGTTGATGGCAACGAGGACAGGACCGTTGAATTTGACACCCTTGCCGCAGACCATGTCAGGCAGCTCTATGAAAGGTATTACCGCATCGAGGTGCTTCAGCGCTTCCACGCCGGTCTTCGCCTGGTTTATCCCCTCGTCCTTGACCCTCACAACGAGGTCGCCTTCCGTCATCGGGACAGTACCGAAATTTGCGGGAACAACGGCCCCGTTCTTGAGCATCATCTTCGCAAGCAGCGTACCCCGCACAGGCTGGTTGACGCCGAAGACCTTTTGCACCTGGGGATTGGTAAGACCTGCCTTGTAGCCGGCCAGTTCCCCGAATTCCTTGCTGATGAGCGCAACGAACCGTTCCTGTACTTTTGCCGCCTGCTCCATCGTCATGTTTGCATCGATCTCGGTGACAGGCGTCTTTTTGAGATATTGTTCTGCAAGCTGTGAGGCAAAGTCAGCGGCCTGGACATACGAGAACCCCGTAAGAAGGGTTATTGCAAGCATTGCGGTAGCCAATACTACAGACCTCATTGCCGTAAAATGTTTCATTTTTTCCCCCTTGTTTTTGATTTTAACTGTAATTACAGACGATTTTTGCATGGCATTGCATATTTGTCAATGCAAGGTTCTATTGAATGGGGCTTGCGTCGCCCCCTCCAGCAGCAGAGCTGCCGGAGCCTCCCCACTCTCGCTCACGATGTTCGCTACAGAATATTATAGGTCCAATAGGTCCTATAAGACCTATATTCTTCTTTTCGCTTTCCACTCTCCGCTCTCTGCTCCATGCTCTCTGCTGCCTTATACCGGGGCTTGCGTCGCCCCCTCTGTAAACCAGCAGTCAGCAGTCAGCATACAGCAGTCAGCTAAAACAAAAAAGGCTTTAAGCTGATAGCTGATAGCTAAACCAGTCGTCAGTGGCATTGTACTCTCTGCCCTCAGCTCTTCGCTCTCCGCTGCTTTTTGAACATGTTGACAATGGATCTTTTTACGCTATACTTTTAGGGTAAAGAATAAAAAGGAGGGATTAATGCAAATTTACATTATGCTGAGCAAGCTTACCAACGAAGGGAGAGAAACGGTCAAAAACAACCCTGAACGCATCAAGGAAGTGGATCAAGAGATTGAACAAATGGGAGCAAAGGTCCTTGCTCAGTACGCATTATTGGGATTATATGACTTTCTCAGCGTCCTGGAAGCACCGGATAATGAGACAATCGCCAAGGTTTCCATTGAACTTGGCTCAAGGGGGACCGTGCAAATCCATACCTTCGCCGCCACCCCTATCTTTGAATATATAGAAAAGATGGAAGGAGATGCTCCGGGACAATATCCCGGGGAACAGAGTCTTCCTGAAGAATACGAAGAGAAGATGTACTAAATAAAAAAGCAGTTATCAGCAGTTAGCCATGAGCGATCAGCCAGGAACCCGGTCTATTTGATTCGTTTAGTGTATTTCGTCTGTCAGGTCTTAACGTTGAACAAGTTTTGTCTTCCACCCAACATCATACGTCTCAATTCATACATTATTCCGCAGGGAGGTCATGTTCGCCTTCATCAACACCCTCGGTCCCTTCCGTAATCTCCGGCTCTGCGGGATCGGCGTCGTCTTCCCTGACCTTTGGCCTCAAACGGCGCTCCCGCTTTTCTTTCTGTTTCTCAAGGCGGGCTATCTCTTTTTGTCTCTTTTTATGTCCAAAAAATCCGCTATGTTTTGCCAACTTTGCCTCCTCTCAGTTTCTGGGGCTCACGTCGCCCCCTCCAGCAGCAAAGCTGCCGGAGCCACCCCTTCTCGCTCGTGAACTCGCTATAAACTATTTCTGGGGCTCACGTCGCCCCCTCCAGCAGCAAAGCTGCCGGAGCCACCCCTTCTCGCTCGTGAACTCGCTATAAAATACTATAGGTCCAATAGACCATATAAGACTTATGTTCTGCTCTCAGCCCTCAGCCCTCCGCTGCTTTCCTCCTGGGGCTCACGCTGCCGGCAATCTTTTTTGCGCCTCCCGTAAAAGCCCTATGAGGGTTTCTATCGTTTCCGGCGGCAGAGCAATACCTTCCTGAGTGGGGACTAACTCCCCATCGTTAATGATATTATAGGCTCGTACATCAATAACCTTGGCCCCTTTATTCTCCTCTATCGTTACCAGCAGTCTTTGTTTCCCGTTTCTTGTGATTTTTCCTATTAACACAGATCCTCCCCGTATTGTTTGTTTCATGTTGTTCCAATACTGTATGTTCTGGCATACTCTTCATTATCACCCAATATCACTCTTTTAAAACCGGCCTTCCTGAGATGAGCGAAGAAGTTAGTTTCATGTAAAATTCTCTCAATTGATGTCTCACGCAGCAACGGACACACCAATCGCATAGATGTTTTATCCGGGCCGCTTAGTTCTATGTTGACGAGTATGCCTCTGTTCAGGTAATACTGTTCCAATTCATCCGTTAATATTTCACGCTGCTTTATCATGAGGTGATTCGTGATGCCAATACACACAATCTCTATCTTCCGTTCTCTCAAATGTACTTCGTTCATGAGTCCCCTGACCGCAACATATGCAGGTGATTCCGGTCTGATTGCCTCAAGATGTTTTTTTGCGTCGCTCACTCTGCCCCAAACCGCTTTCATCAGATTCGTATCAGGTTTATAACCATCAGCAAGGGCTTTTTTGGCCTCATCTAAATGTGCGGTGGCGGCCATGCAGGAAAAAGGTTCTTTGGCACCTTTAAACGACATATATCCTCCTTATTACTGCTGTTCCAACGATACTCTGAGGCTATTCTCTTTCTGATGCTTAGGCAGGTAAAATTATCAAACAATTCATTATACCACATGCCGCTTCTTAATACTATACATAAAATGAGAACGCTTCTGAGAGATGTGAATGCGTTATGATGTCACGGGCCGCTGGTCACAGGTGTCGGGTTTGGTTCGCGAAGCTG
The DNA here is from genome assembly GCA_028713955.1 of Syntrophorhabdaceae bacterium. Taxonomy (NCBI): domain Bacteria; kingdom Pseudomonadati; phylum Thermodesulfobacteriota; class Syntrophorhabdia; order Syntrophorhabdales; family Syntrophorhabdaceae; species Syntrophorhabdaceae bacterium. The sequence continues at coordinate 4,843 of JAQTNJ010000080.1, read as the reverse complement.
TTTTTTTGGACCTCATAACTGCCCTGGTTGACAATAAAGTATTTTATGGGTTGACAATATGGTTGACAATAGTTGTATAATGATCATATGGTCACGAAAAAAAATCTGCTTAAATACCTCAAAGCCAGGCAACTTGCCTCAGGACGGGAGCTTGCCGAGGCCTTCGGGATATCAAGACAGGCAATCAATAAGCACCTGAAGGGTCTTATCGAAAATGGCAAGGTATGTAAAGAAGGCACCACGAAGGGAACGGTTTACACAATACACAGCACGACAGATAAAAAAGATGTGTCACAGAAGTTTAAGAAGCGATATGTCCTGGAGGGTCTCGAGGAACATGTTGTATTCAATGAATGTGAGTCAAACCTGCAATTGAGGAAAAACATCTCCCATAATGTCTTTGATATTGTCCGGTATGCGTTTACCGAGATGATTGATAACGCTATCGAACACTCAGAGTCAAAACTTGGCGATATCGAATTTTTTCTGAATGCGTATAACTGTGGTTTCAAGATTAAAGATTACGGCATAGGGATATTCTATTCCGTTTTCAAAAAGTTGAGCCTCCCCGATGAATCGGCTGCCGTGGGCGAGCTCCTGAAGGGGAAAACAACAACAATGAAAGAAAGACACACCGGTGAAGGTGTATTTTTTACCTCAAAATCGGGAGATCATATCATCTTCCAGTCACACAGGGCAGAACTTGTTTTTGATAACAAGGTAAAAGATGTGTTCATGGCGGCGCGAAGGTTCACCAAAGGCACGGAGGTGTCTTTCCGTATCAGCCGCAACTCGAAAAGAAAACTCGGGGACATCTTTAATCTCTACGCGCCGGCAGAGTACGAGCACCGCTTTGAAAAAACAAGGGTCTTCGTTGCATTGTACCACAAAGAGCTCGTGTCGCGTTCCGAGGCAAGACGGATACTGAACGGTCTCGATAAATTCAGAGAGATCATCATAGACTTTCTTGGTGTCCGCTCCATAGGCCAGGGTTTTGCCGATGAGATATTCAGGGTCTTCAGGAAAGTACATCCGGATATTGCTATCAGTGTAGAGAATCTCAACCCTTCGCTGCGGCCGATCATTCGCCATGTAGTTGAAAAAGTGGTTCTATAATACATTGTAAGAGGTGCAGTGCGTCAACCCTGTTTTACACAGACAAATGATCCTGATATCCTGAAAATGAAGCGGGGCAGCGGGTGCCTGTCGGTCTCCGGTTTACCGTTCCTGCTCGCAGGACTTTTCGTACTCCAGATCCCCTCTGGTTTTATTCCCGTGGAGATTGAAGAAGGCCCCATTATCCTCGCCCTGATAATGCCGTTGGGTCTTGTCTTTACGATTGCAGGTGCTGCCCTCGTGTTTGTAAGGAACGGGATCACGGTCAATCGACGGAGCCGCACAATAACACAATGGTGGGGTCTTTTTGTCCCCATGAAAAGGACTGAACATAGCCTTGATGCATTCGAATGTGTCTGTCTGGATCTTCATGCCGGGGATAGAGATTCCGGCGATGTCTGCGTAATAAACCTTATTGGTTCCGGACATTCCGCCCCGTTCTACATCCCATCTCCCGATGACTATGAATCCGCCCACCGGACAGCGGAACAACTGTCTCACTTTTTAGATATACCCCTTAAAAACATAGCAGCAGAAAAGCCGGAAGATAATAATTGAAAGTATATCGTATATCGTAGTTCGTATATCGAAATGCAAAAAGAGCTGTTCGGTGTAAGATGATGAACTGGAAGTTACGATATACTATATACGAAATACGATATACTATTTCCCATAAGCTACGGGCTGCCTTTGAGAATATATTCTGTTACCGCTTTTCCTACCTCTTCCGTAGTCGAACTCCCGCCGAGATCAGGCGTTCGTACCTTACCTTCTCCCAGTATCGCTTCGATGGCGACCTCGATCGCCTTCGCTGCTTCTGGGTAACCGAGATGTCCGAGCATCATGGCGCCTGACCATATCTGCCCGATCGGATTTGCGATACCTTTCCCTGCAATATCAGGGGCAGAACCGTGAACAGGCTCGAACATGGACGGGCATTCTTTCTCGGGATTCAGGTTTCCCGATGGCGCTATCCCGAGGCTTCCCGCAAGTGCAGGGGTCAGGTCTGACAGGATATCGCCGAAAAGATTGCTGCCGACGAGGACGTCAAATCGTTCAGGACGGAGTACAAGCGCTGCGGTAAGCCCATCGATGTGATACTGGTCAGCTTTAACCCGGGGATACTCTTTTGAGATATCCTGGAAGATCTCGTCCCAGTATGGCATGGTAAAGACGATGCCGTTTGATTTTGTTGCTGACGTGAGATGTCTCTTCGGCCTTTTCGCTGCCAGCTCAAAGGCAAACCGTATTACCCTTTCAACACCTTTACGGGTAAAGATCGATGCCTGAACAACCATCTCCTGTTCAGTCCCCGCATACATCCTGCCTCCGATATTGGAATACTCTCCCTCGTTATTTTCCCTTACCACGCACAGGTCTATGTCGTTCGGTTTCTTATCCCTGAGTGGGCTCTCTATGCCTTTGAGCAACCGCACCGGCCTCAGGTTGATATACTGACGAAATGTCCTGCGTATAGGGATGAGAAGGCCCCAGAGCGATACATGGTCCGGTACTTCCGGATGTCCGACAGCGCCAAGGTAGATTGCCTCAAACCCCTTAAGTATATCCAGCCCGTCCGGGGGCATCATCTGGCCATGCGAAGCATAGTATTCGCAGCCCCATGGAAAATATTCCCACTGGAACCGGATACCGAAACGCTTTCCTGCAGCATCAAGTGCGCGGATACCCTCAGGTACCACCTCTTTACCAATACCATCACCTGGGATGATCGCTATCCTGTGCATCATTTATAACCCTCCTTTGCATATTTATCATGCCTGAAATTTTAATACCAGTCCGTAAGCATGATACCGAACCCTATCCGGTTTACGTTGGCGTTGTAATCGAGCAGGCTTTCCCCGTAACCATTGAAATACTGGATATACCCGCTGATCCGTTCGTTGTGGATGAAAGGGAAGGGGAAGCTCCAGTCGAGCTGTACGGCGCCCCTGTTATCACCGGGTCTGAGATTGTTGCGCCACATGGCGGCGAACCTGTGCTTATCAAGATAATAGTATCCCCATATCTCACCGTAGCCAAGATACCTGTCAATATCCGGGTTGTCGTCATCCTGTGCATTTTCAGGTATCCTGTACCATGTTTTCAGGAGGAGATTGAAATTGTTCCGCTCAAATCCAAAGTTTGCGACAATCCGGTTCCAGCTTCTCGAAAGCGGCTTTGCGCGACCGTTAGACTGATGATTGATGCCCAGGTTGATAACGCGCCCCTTCAACCCAAGAAGGTCATAATTCATGCGGAAATTCAGAAGGACCTCCGGTTCATAATTGGTTTCGCGGAAGGGCGAAGAAAATGTGGAGTTATAAAGCTGCCAGAAAGAAAGCTGTGTATAGGCAAACCACAGGTCCACATCTTTACCCACGATGTCTTCCCAGAGTTTTACCTTGAAGCTGAGTTGAAACTTTGCCTCATTATTCTGTGCCCTTGCGTGGGAATCAACGTCAAGGCCTTGATCCTTGTTTGGTGATGAATTGTAGGCGACGGGCAGGAAGTAATTCGGCCGGTGCGCCCTGATCACGGGAGCATTTTCCCGGCTTGCGGCATCCAGTTCCCATTGCCTGGACATGACCGACGGGGTCGCCTGTTCCCCGTCGCCCGGTCGAACCCCTGTCGCGGTATCTGTCTGCCGTGACGTGTTGTCCTCTGCGGGCAACAGGGTTATCGGCTTCATTGAGGATTTTCTTCCGGCCAGGTCATCGAAACATTTCAATCGCTCGATATCGTTTTTTATTGCAGCGCATTGAGCGATGCGGTCGGTAATACCGGCAATCACAAAACCGGGAAAAAGAACAAAAAGAACGAGAATGGTCATCCACAGAAGGTTTTTTTGCAGACCGGCAAGCTGATGAGCCCTGTATTGTACAGTATTCATGATCCCCTCCGATTGTCAGAAAATAATCCGGTTCCAGGGGAAAATCAAGCGCAAAGTCGGATAAAAATTGTTGTAAAATAGTAAAAATTGCTTGAAAATTGAGAAGCGGAGGCATATTGGAGACATTGTTTGGAATAATGACCGGCATCGGACTGAGCGCAGCATGCGGTTTCAGGATCTTCGTTCCACTGCTTGTCATGAACCTTGCTGTGCTCTCCGGGCATCTACACGTGACACCTGGTTTTGAGTGGATCGGAGGTTATTCTGCGACAATGACATTCGGAACTGCAACGGTCCTTGAGATACTCGCCTATTATATCCCCTGGCTTGATAACCTACTGGATGCCATCGCCTCACCTGTTTCGATTATTGCAGGTACCGTTGCAGCAGCATCTGTAATCGTCGATATGCCCCCACATCTAAAATGGATATTAGCGATTATTGCCGGCGGCGGGATCGCGGGTTTTGTTCATGGTGCCACCGGCGCCATCCGCGCGAAATCATCATTGCTGACCGGGGGACTGGGCAATCCCCTGATCGCGACGCTTGAGCTGGCAGGAGCAGTCATCGTAGCGGTCTCCGCAATTGTTATACCTGTACTGTGTCTTGTGTTTGTTGTCATTTTTGGCATCCTTGCAATATACAAGGCCGGTCGTTTCTTCTTCGGGAAAAGGGTGTAACAAAAGGTTACGTCGTCAATACGGTTCTGCGGACCCCGCATCAGGGAGTGAAAAAAATCAGCCGCAGGGAGGTTATTCAGTCCCTGCGGCTGACGACGATAAAACCGGTTGAAGGTAAATAAGGTTTTACTTTTTTAATGGAAAGTTCGCCGGATCA
>JAQTNJ010000079.1 GCA_028713955.1 Syntrophorhabdaceae bacterium | reverse complement strand
AACTACTGGGATACGGCGCCGCATAATATCCGGAAGAGGACGGAACGGACCCGCTCGTGTGAGATGTGCCATGACGAGAAGAAGGATTTTCTCACGAAGGATATGCTTCTGAAGGACGGCTCAAAGGCGAACGAAGGTCTGGTCTATGCGCCAAAGCCGATAAAAAAATAGGAGGGAAAACATAATGAAAAAGATCAGGGTAAGCTTGTTGATTCTGGTGCTTTGCATTCTTTCATTGCCCCTTGTCTCTTTTGCGAGAGATGTGGCGCCGATCGTCGATACTGCATGGGTTGAAACAAACATCAACAATCCGAAAGTGGTGATCGTCGATATCAGGAAGGTGGAAGACTACAAGGCAGGGCACATACCAAATGCGGTGAATGCATTCTATGGCTCATGGGCAATTATGAAAGGCGGTATACGCAATGAGCTCCCTGCTGCCGACGATCTCTTCGACGTAATCGGTGGTGCCGGCATCGGCAGTGATTCGATTGTAGTTATCGCCGGCAAGAACGACAATATGTCCGACCGCGCGGACCCCACAAGGGTTGCCTGGACCTTGAAATATGCCGGCATCCAGAACATCGCCATCCTCGATGGCGGGTATAATAAGTGGACCGCTGAGAAAAAGGCACTGTCAACGGACGCGGTAAAACCAAAGGTAAAACCATACAAGGCAACGGTGAATGCGGGTCTCTTCGCGAAGAAGGATTACGTGATGAAGAGCATCGGAAAGGCTGTTATCGTTGATGTAAGGGAACCGGATTTCTACAAAGGCGTGAAGAAGCTCGATTTTGTCTCCAGACCCGGCCATATCGCCAAGGCGGTCAACCTCCCCACTGCCTCAAAAATATACAAGCAGGACGGGACCTATAAAGACAAAACAGAGCTTATGAGCATTGCCTCTGCGGTCGTCGGAAAAGACACGGGGAAAGAGATCATCACATACTGCGATACAGGCAAGATCGCCAGCGTATGGTCTTTTCTGCTGACAGACCTGCTCGGCTACAAGGACGTCAAGGTCTACGACGGCTCCACCGAGGAATGGACAAAGGATCCCAAGGCACCGTTGGAACAGTAGCACCATAGATCGCGTTTAAGAACCAGCTTATGGCTGATATCGTGAAAGGTGAAACGTGAGAAGTAAGAAGTTTACAACATTTCACATTTTACCTTTCACATTTCACTGAGTTTATAATATCAGTCTATCCACTTCACGAAGCTGTCGACGCCTTCCCGCGGTGTTTTAAAGTGGTTAACCGGGCTGTCCATGTCAGGATGACCGAGGGCAACCCCGATGACAACGTCTTTGTTGTCGGGGATGTCGAGCATCTCTTTGATGTCGTCTGCATATGCGTTGATGAGCCCGATAGGACACGTAGCGAGGCCGCTCGCCTGCGCAACAAGGACAAGATAGGCCAGTGCTATCCCTATATCCACGAGGCGGGCCTTGGAAAAGGCATTATCGAGGCAGAGGATCACCGCCACGGGGGCTCCGTAGAAATTACAGCTCCCTTCGTTGATGAATGCGTTGAACTCTGTCCCCATCTCCTTGAGATAGGGATCCATCAGTTGAAAAGACTGGACACCTCTTTTTGTAAATTCATCAGCCAGGGGCTTCACGTTCCCCGGACTGCATGATATCTGTTTTTCCTTGTATGATTTGATAAGCCTTCTGCTTAAGCGTTGCTTTTCCTCGCCCATGACCACGAAAAATTCCCAGGGTTGGAGGTTAATCGCCGAAGGCGCATTGGTTACCCACCGGAGGATCTCCTCTACCTTCTCTCTCGCTACGGGATCGGGTTTGAACGCCCTTATACTTTTCCTTTCTTCGATTGTCTTAAACAGGTCCATATACCATACCTCCTTTAATTGGGGCTCACGTCGCCCCCTCCACGCGACCCACCCACCGGGTGGGTGCCCCGGTCCGTGGAGCCTTCCCTTCTCGCCCAAGAATGGGCTATAAAATATATAACGTCGGCTCCTCGTCGCCCGGATACCCGCTTGCGGGTACTATTTTTGAATGCAACTCGGTATTGTTATACCGCATACATTACATTATTATAATAGAGTATTATTGTAAACTACGAAAGGAAAAATCTTCAGAAGGAAAGAGACAAAAAATATTTTCTCAAGGCAGACTATCAGCTCAGAGATGTCTTTTGGATGCAACCTCTATCTTCATAATTGCCTTGAATAATGCCATCTCCATGAGTTTATATTCTATTTCATCAAATGCGAGTACTTTTAGGGCCTTTTCAGCCTCCTCCATCTCGCGTTTTGCCTTTTCGACATCAATCTCCTCGGCAAGTTCCGCATCGTCAAGAAGGATCGTTACCCTGTCATCAACGACCTCTGCATACCCGCCGCTCGTTGCGAGGTAATTTGTTGTTCCATCCTTTATATATCTGACCTCGCCGATCTCAATGATAGTCAGAAATTGCGTATGGCCGGGAAGTACACCAAATTCACCATTCGTCCCCTTGGCTTCCACCATATCTACCTGTTCTTTAACAAGGACCTTTTCGGGCGTAATAATTTCAAGATCAAGCATGTATAGATCAATCTCCCATGAATTGTTTTGCTTTTTCTACGGCCTCTTCAATGGTTCCAACCATGTAGAACGCCTGCTCAGGAAGCTCGTCGTGTTTCCCTTCAACGACCTCTTTGAAGCCTTTTATGGTGTCCTTCAACGCCACGTATCTTCCCTGCTGGCCCGTAAAGGCCTCTGCGACAAAGAATGGCTGTGAGAGGAATCTCTGGATCTTCCTCGCCCTCGAAACGACAAGCTTATCCTCTTCAGAAAGCTCGTCCATGCCAAGGATCGCGATGATATCCTGGAGTTCTTTATACTTCTGCAGTATCCTCTGCACCTCCCGGGCTACCTGGTAATGCTCTTCGCCTACCACCTTGGGGTCGAGGATCCGGCTTGTAGAATCGAGAGGGTCAACGGCCGGATAGATACCAAGCTCAGATATCTGTCTCGAGAGAACCGTCGTCGCATCAAGGTGGGCAAATGTCGTTGCCGGAGCCGGGTCTGTAAGGTCATCAGCAGGTACATAGATAGCCTGTACCGATGTTATGGAGCCTTTCAGTGTGGATGTGATCCTTTCCTCCAGCTCACCAAGGTCTGTCGCAAGGGTCGGCTGGTAACCGACTGCCGATGGCATCCTTCCGAGCAATGCCGAAACCTCTGAGTTTGCCTGGGTAAATCTGAATATATTATCGATAAAGAGAAGCACGTCCTGCCCTTCCTCATCCCTGAAATACTCTGCAGCCGTCAATGCCGTCAATCCTATCCTTGCACGCGCACCAGGGACTTCAGTCATCTGACCATAGATAAGGGCGCACTTGTCAAGGACTCCGGAGCCTTTCATCTCGAGCCAGAGGTCGTTCCCTTCTCTTGTCCTTTCACCGACTCCGCCGAAGACCGATATACCACCATGGTGCATTGCGATATTATGGATCATCTCCATGATGACAACGGTCTTGCCGACGCCGGCGCCGCCGAAGAGGCCGACCTTCCCGCCCTTCGAATAGGGTTCAAGGAGGTCAATGACCTTCACGCCTGTTTCGAGGAGTTCGATCTTCGTGTTCTGCATCGTCAATAAAGGCGCCGGTCTGTGGATCGGGTAGGTCATCTTTGTTTTAAGCGCAGGGCCGTTATCAACCGGTTCCCCGATGACGTTGAGCACCCTGCCAAGGATATCGTTTCCCACGGGAACAGTGATCTGCGAACCTTTATACGTCGCGTCCTGGCCTCTTTTCAGCCCGTCAGTGGTATTCATCGCGATACAACGGACAGTGCTGTCACCGATATGCTGAGCCACTTCAAGGATAAGATTTTCAGGCTTATCATTGATGGTGGGGTTCGTCACAAATATTGCTCCGTATATTGGTGGAAGGTTATCAGACGGAAACCGGAAATCTACAACCGTCCCGATGACCTGTACAATCTTTCCCTTGACTTCCACGCTCATTGATTTTCCTCCTTTATGTTCCTCTCAAGGCTTCAGCACCACCAACGATGTCCATCATTTCATTGGTTATGCCTTCCTGTCTTCTCTTATTATATACAAGCGTGAGGTATCTCACCATCTCTCCACAGTTACTGGTTGCGTTTTCCATGGCGCTCATACGGGCTGCATGCTCGGATGTCTGTGATTCTACAAGCGCATAGTATATCTTCGTGCTCACATATTTAGGGATAAGGCTTTCTACGATCTTGGACCTTTCCGGTTCGCAGAGATAGTCGATGTAGTCCTCATCGCTATCGGTTCTCCTGATAGGGATAAACTCCTCGAAGACAACCTCCTGTTTTATGGGGGAACGAAAACATGTATATGCGAGATAGATCTTATCGAACTCACCTGATGTGTAAAATTGGATAAGGTGTCCTGCAATGACGTCAACAATCTCCCTATCGATCTTTTTCACATCAACAAAACTTTTCACGATATCATGCTTCCTTCTCTGCAGGTAATCATTTACCTTTCTCCCGAAGGTGTATACCCCGATCCTTTCGTAGAGGTGCCTGTTCTGCCTGATAAAATTTTCCACATGCAGACCGATGTTGAGATTAAAGCCACCGCAGAGGCCCCTGTCAGATGCGATAGCGACAACGAGCACTCTCTTGACCTCTTCCCTTCCGGCAAGAAGCGGGTGGACATCATCGGGCAGATTCTGAATGACCCGTCCGGTGAGTTCCTCTATCTTCAGCGCATAATCTCTGACCTTTTCAAGATCCTCCTGCGCCCTCCGCAGCTTCGAGGCAGAAACCATCTTCATCGTTCTCGTGATCGTCTGGGTACTATTGATGCTTGCTATCTTTCGCTTTATATCCCTCAGCGTTGCCATTGCGTGATCCTAATATGTAAAGATTGTTTTGAACTCATTGAGTGCCTTGTAAAGCTTTTCTTCAATGGATGAGTCGATCTCTCTCTTTGCCTTGATGTCCGCAAGCGCATCAGGATATTTCTCATCCATAAACTTAAACAGTTCCTGCTCGTACTTTTTCAATGCGCTTTCAGGGTAGGTATCAATATATCCGTTTGCCCCTGCATAGAGGAGCACAACCTCTTTTTCGACGGGGATCGGTACGTACTGCCCCTGTTTCAATAATTCAGTAAGGCGTGAACCTCTCGCGATGAGCCCCTGTGTTGCCTTATCGAGATCACTGCCGAATTTTGCAAAAGCCGCCATTTCCCTGTACTGCGCCAGTTCCAGTCTCAGTCTCCCTGCGACCTGTTTCATGGCCTTGATCTGGGCATTGCCGCCAACCCTTGAAACAGAGAGGCCTACGTTGATCGCCGGCCTTACACCTGCGTAAAATAGCTCGGGCTCGAGGTATATCTGCCCATCGGTAATGGAGATAACGTTCGTGGGAATATATGCGGAGACGTCACCTGCCTGTGTCTCAATAATAGGCAGCGCTGTCAGGGACCCTCCACCATGTGGATCATCCCACTTTGCTGCCCTCTCCAGAAGCCTTGAATGAAGGTAGAATATGTCGCCCGGAAAGGCCTCCCTGGCCGGTGGACGCCGTAAAAGGAGGGAAAGCTGCCTGTATGCAACGGCATGTTTGGAAAGGTCATCATAGATAATCAGCGAATGCCTGGCGGTGTCCCTGAAATACTCGCCCATAGCACAGCCGGAAAATGGCGCGAGGTACTGCAGCGGCGCTGCTTCACTTGCCGTGGCCGCCACAACCGTCGTATATTCCATAGCGCCATACTGGGAGAGCAGATCGACCGTCCTTGCAACAGATGATCTTTTCTGCCCGATAGCCACATATATGCAGAATACGTCGTTCCCTTTCTGGTTTATGATCGTGTCCAGGGCAATAACCGACTTGCCCGTGCCCCTGTCGCCGATGATAAGTTCTCTCTGCCCTTTTCCGATAGGTATCATGGAGTCGATCGCCTTTATGCCTGTCTGGATAGGTTCCTTCACGGGCTGTCTCACAACCACACCCGGCGCCATCTGTTCGACATTACGGAACTCTTTGGCTTCTATGGGGCCTTTCCCGTCAATGGGATTTCCAAGGGCATCGACAACCCTTCCGATAAGGGCTTCACCCACCGGAACCTGGGCAATCCTGCCCGTCCGCTTTACGAGGTCCCCTTCCTTGATCTTGTAATCTTCACCGAAAACAACAGCGCCTATGTTGTCCTCTTCAAGGTTCAGAACCATACCGATGATCCCCTGCGGGAACTCGAGCAACTCGCCGGACATTGAGTTTTCCAATCCGTATATCCTTGCAATACCGTCACCGATAGAGATGATAATCCCCGTTTCCTCAAGATTGATCTCTTTTTCGAAACCGGCTATCTTCTGTTCTATGATCCTGCTTATTTCATCGGCCTTGATCTCCATAGAAATTACTCCTCCAATATATTTTCCTTTAAAGTCTCGATTTGCTTTTTGACGCTGCCATCAATAATAGTCCCTTTTATGACTACCTTTACCCCGCCAATGAGGCTCTTATCTTCGAGCGTTTCAAGGGTAACCTCTTTGTTGAATTTATCTTTCAAGACCTCGGCAATACGATTCCTGGAGGTTTCCTCAAGGGGATATGCTGTCCAGAGGGTACCTCTTACCATGCCCTCTTTGTCATCCACAAGCTCCTGGTACACATCCCTGATGACCGGGAGATAGCCCATCCGGTTATTTTCAATAAGTATATTAAAAAGACTGGATACGGACGGTGAAACACCGAGGGCCCTCATGACATCACTGAGGAGCTCTTTTCGTTTCTGCACCTCGAGAAGAGGGAGCATGAGCGCCTTTTTTAGTCGCTGTTCCTTGTCAAAAACACTTAGAACACCTTCAAGCTCCTCAAAGTAGCTTCTGTACTTCCCGTTCTTTTCGCCCACCGCAAATAAGCCTTTTGCGTATCGTTTTGCAATTGACCGGCTTATCAATTCAAGCTCCTTAATTTTTCAATAAAATCACCGACCATCCTGTTGTGGTCTTCTTTTGTCAGCTTCTCTGCAATGAGCTTTTCCGCCCGCTCCATGGTGAGCCGTGCGATCTCTTCCTTGATCGTGCTCATTGCGTCTTTCAACTCCTGTTCATAAGCGATCCGTGCCTGCTCTCTGATCCTGGAGGCGAACTCTGTTGCCTCATCAATGATCTTCTGTTTCTCCTTCTGAGCTTCCTCGATGACAGCCTTCTTGAAGGTCTCCATCTCATCGTCAAGCTGTGAAAGTTTTCTTTCGTATTGCGTTTTAAGCAATTCCGCTTCCTGCACCATCCTGTTCGCTTCTTCAACCTTTGTCTTGATTGTGTTATGACGGTTCTGGAGATAATCTTTCAGCGGCTTTCCTCCAAATTTTATGAGGACGCCGACGAGTACGGCAAAATTCAAAAACTTAAATACCCACGATAATAATGACTCTCCGCCCTGTGTCATGAGAGACTCCTCTGCAGTATCTTCTGGGCAACCTCTGTCGATAGTCTCTTCACGTCTGTTTTGAGTGAATCGAAAACCTTTTTACTCTCGCCCTCGATCTCGCTTTTCACCCGCTCGAGTTCACCGGACAGCTCTGCTCTTGCCTTTTCTATAATGTGCATAGACACTGTATGTGCCTCAGCTATGGTTGAGTCTTTGTCCGCAATGATCGGCTTTTTTTGCTCCCGCACCTTCTCCTCATATTCTTTTTCAAACACGTTCATTTCCTCTTTTGCCTTTTGAATCCTATCGGCGAGGGAATTGATGGTTCCCTCCCTCTTGCTCATCGCCCTGAGTACGGGCTTAAAAAGGAGGAAATTGAGAAGTATGAGTAAAATCAGAAAATTAACGAACTGTATGAGTAGCGTATAATTAAAATCTATCATATTGTGTTCCTATGACTTTAAGAATTATTTCACTTATCGCATATCGTATCTATCATAAAATGCCCTGATTTGCAATTTTTTTATTCCCAATAACAACAAATATTTTTCTTGTTCGGAAACTATATAAAATAAAAAGATAAAAAATCTTTTAATTTTAGAATAAAACATCGTCCGGGCACCAGAATTCACAAATATATTCCCACGGGCAAGCCCCAATAATAGCTAATAGTTCATGGCTTATAGCGAAACACCCGTGAGTCGTAATGCGTAAGGCGGAAGGAGAAATATGTTCAACGTTCAAAGTTCTACGTTCGAGGTTCCTTATCGTATTGTCATCGCGAGGAGCGAAGCGACGTGGCGATCTATTGAATTGAATGGGATTGCCAGGCTGCGCCCGCAATGACAGCTGATAGCTGACTTTCCGTTGCCCTTTATTCCCCTGTGATCAGTTCCGTAATCCTTTCGAGGTCTTCCTCTGAATAAAATTCGATGATGATCTTTCCCTTTTTCCTTCGAAACGTAATATTCACTTTGGTCTGAAGGGACTTTCTCAGATCCTCTTCTATGACGGCAAATTGGGAACCCTTGTAGGGACTCTTCTTGCGCGCAGCCCGCTCAAGGTCTCTTACGGAAACTCCCTGTTTGACAATCTTGTCGACAAACCGCTTCTGCTCCCGCTCATTCTTCAGGGAGACGAGCACCCTTCCATGGCCCTGGGTCAACTTTCCTTCACGCAGCAATGTCTTTATCCATACCGGCAGCTTCAAAAGACGGAGAGCGTTGGAAACAGAGCTCCTGTCAATCCCCACCCTTTTCGCAACCTCTTCGTGGGTATAGTCAAACTCCTCAACGAACTTTTCATAGACCACGGCAACCTCAAGGGGGTTCAAGTCCTCCCGGAGAAGGTTCTCTACAAGCGCAAGCTCCAGGGATTCCTTCTCGTCGGCATCCCGTATTATTGCCGGGACCTCCCGGAGTCCCGCAAGCACTGCTGCCCGGTAACGCCTTTCCCCTGCAATAATCTGATATTTTTTATCCTTCTTTTTAACAATAAGAGGCTGAAGGATGCCTTTTGCCTTAATCGATGAGGCAAGGTCGGCAATGGTATCATTATTTATGACGGATCTTGGCTGATTTGGATTCGGCAGTATCTGATCAACGGGGATGAACGTGCTTGTGCCTTTTTCTTCTATGTCCCTGAGTATCGCCTGAAGTCCCCTTCCCAGGGGATCCTTTTTTACCATTAATTCCTCTTTGCCAGGATTTCTGAAGCAAGTCGCAGGTAACTCTCTGCGCCGCGGGAACTTATATCATATAGTATCGCGGGCTTACCATGACTCGGCGATTCGCTCAGTTTTACGTTTCTCGGTATCACTGTCTTGAAGGCTGTGTCGCTGAAACACTTGTTCACCTCTTCCCACACCCTGAAAGAAAGATTGTTTCTCCTGTCGAACATGGTCAGGAGGATCCCGAGCACCTCAAGGTCCGGGTTCAATTTCTTCTTGATGATCGATATGGTCCTTAGAAGCAGGGCAAGTCCTTCAAGGGCAAAATACTCGCATTGCAGGGGAATGATGACATAATCGGATGCCGCAAGGGAGTTAATGGTCAAAAGACCCAGCGAGGGCGGGCAATCAATAAATATATACTGATAGTGATCTTTCAGATCCGCGAGGGCCTTCTTTAGCGCGAATTCGCGTTCCTCCGTGTCAAGCAGTTCTATCTCCGCGCCGATAAGGTCGGGATGTGAGGGCACAATATCGAGGAACGGGATCTCGGTCTTTCTGATGACCTCCCCGATCTTCTTTTCACCAATAAGGACGTGGTATATGTGATCGTAGAGGCTGTTGTAAGATATACCAAAACCCGATGAGGTGTTACACTGGGAATCCATATCGATGACAAGGGTCTTCTGTTCCGCAACGGCCATCGATGCCGATAGATTAACGGCTGTCGTGGTCTTGCCGACGCCCCCCTTTTGATTCGCAATGGATATTACCATGAAGTTCCCTTTTACAATACCATAAAACAGAATTGCTATGAAACCTTTTTATATATAAAAATCCTGAGGGCCTTTTCGCTTAGCGGCAACCTGTAAGGGATCGTCTCCTCAAGCACAAAACCCTCAGCGTCTACGGGCTCGTCCCTGTCGGTCTTCATCATCAGGGCACGCCCTCCCTCCCGTACATGTCTGCCACCCTTTTCAAAGATCATTTTCATACCTCCGAAGGCCTTGACAAGAAGGGTGTCGACCTCCATGGCGTCTAATTCTTCTATTTTCTCGTGGAGCGTGGTGAAGTCTTTCAGGTGAAGTCTCCTTGCGATATGCCTCTGGAATTGGATCTTTTTCATGTTTTTGTCCACTGAAATAACGCTCATATCGCTATTCAGGATCTTTACAGGGATTGCGAGTACCCCTGCGCCTGAACCAAGGTCGAGGACAGTGCGGCTTCCCTTTATGAACCGGTCAATAAAGAATGCGTCGTACAATAGCACCCTTACGACCGCTTCTGCATTTTTCAATCCCACAAGATTGATATGTTTATTCCATTTTTCAAGCTCTTCTACGTAATAAATGATATCGGCAATAGTTTGTTCATTATATTGAACCTGAAAATATCGTAAACCATCTTCTATCAGTTGCCTCAATTTCACAACAGAAAGAATAGCATAATTTTTTTCCTTCTGTTATACTAAAGGATGCCGACAAAAATGATCATTATTCTTTGCGCCTTCCTGCTTCTTTGCTCGTGCGCCGCCAAAACACCAAAACAGGCCGGCAACCCGGGCGACCTCTACGTGGAAGGCGTCAACCTTCTGAAAGACAAGAAGTACGACAAGGCGATCCAAAAATTTTCATACATCCGCGAAAACTACCCCTTTGACCCCATGGCCCTTATCGCCACGGTGAAACTGGGTGACGTCTATTTTGCCCAGAAGGAATACCTCCTGGCCATCGGTGTGTATGAAGACTTTTTCAAATCCCACCCGGAGGATGAAAATATTCCATACGTTCTCGCACGCCTGGGAGAATGTTACGATAAGGCGTCCCTCTCGATAGACAGGGATCAATCCTATATATTGAGATCCATCGAAAGGCTTACGTATCTCAAAAACCGTTACCCTGCGAGCATACACACAAAAGAGAGCGCGCCAAGACTCGCAAAGATGATACAGAAACTTGCCGACCGTGAACTATATGTTGGGGAATTCTATTACAGGACAGACCAGTACAATGCGTCCATCATACGACTCGAATACCTGTTGAAAAAATATCCAAACGCCGCGGGCACTGACAAGGCGCTTTACTACCTGAGCCAGGCCAACAAAGAACTTGGATACCAGGAGAAAAGTGACTATTACTTAGAACGTTTAAAGAACGAATACCCGAAAAGTATCTATGCCAGGGCTGTTGTCCGGGGAAGAAGGCAACTAAAGCTCGTGAAGGCTACCGCCCCCCTTATTCCATTCGAGGACAGAAAGAAGAGGAACATCGAACTGACGCCACAGCAGGTCGCAAGAGCAGAACCTCCAAAAGATGAAAAAGACAAGGGCCTGTCGTTCTTTGACGAGAAAAAACCCATCGACATCGTCTCTGATTCAATGGAGGGCTTCGACAAAGAGAAATATGTCATCTTCAAGGGCAGTGTTATTGCGAAGCAGGAGGACCTCTTTATATTCGCTGATGTCATAGAGGCATATATGAGCGAGGATACTAACGAGATAGAGAAGGCCTATGCAAAGGGTAACGTCAAGATCGTCAAACAGGACCGGACTGCAACAAGCGAAGAGGCCATTTTTGATAATAACAAAAGGGAGATAACCCTTAAGAAAAATGTGGTCGTTATCTCAGGTCAGGACAGACTGACCGGTGAACTCGTTACATACTATGTCAACGAGGACAGGGTTGTCATAGAAGGTGAAAAGGACAAGAAGGCTCGCATCACCGTCCAGCCACGTTAAACAACCTTTTTCAGGAGGGTGTCGACATTGCCCTTGGGCTGGGCGCCTACGATCGTATCAACAACCTGACCCTTATTAAAAAGGATTAATGTCGGTATTCCCCGTATACCATACTTTGGTGGGGTTGCCTGGTTTTCATCAACATTCAGTTTCAAGACCTTGACCTTCCCGGCGTACTCATCGGCAATGATATCAAGCACCGGCCCCATGACCTGGCATGGTCCGCACCAGGTTGCCCAGAAATCAACGAGCACCGGGATATCCGACTCCAGTACCTCTTTTTGAAATGCACTATCCGTAACAGCTGTTGTGTTACTCATAATATCCTCCTTGCAGTCAGCGACCAGCTATCGGCCATCAGCAAACAGCTTAACGCTGACAGCTCTATTTTTTGCAGAACAGCTCCGCTGTTCTCAGTATTCTACTTTCAGGAAAAAGGTGATTTCCTGGGCGCCCCGCAGGAACCCTGTCCTGTATGGGTTACGGACAGATTCTTTTCTATGTCCTTGCTTTCACACTTCGGGCAGGGAGGTTCCTTATCGTCTGCCTTTTGTATGACCTCAAATTCATTCCCGCATTGCTTGCATCTATATTCATAGATAGGCATAATAAACCTCCTTATACATATCCTTTATGGATTATTAATAAGTCCTGATGGTAGTTTTGTCAATTGTATGTCATTCATCGAGAAACCTGATAACCTCACCATCGGGGATAGGTCTGACCCTCCCTCCTTCATTCATGTCGCGCACTACCCCGGCTTCAATCGCGGCGTCGTCGGTATAACCGCGCTGTTCCCAGAATCCCGGGGAATAGCCATCTGTCAGTTCGACCTTCACAACGCTTTTTGCCGATTTATATCCCCAGAGATAGGGGCAGAATACCCTGATGGGGCCTCCGTAATCCTCCTCCAGAAGGTCGCCGTCAAACTCATATGCGAGCAGCATCCTCTCCTTGAGGGCTACATCGATGGGAACCGACGTATCATAGATCTTCCTGTAAGACCAGAACCTCACATACCGTACCGAGGTCAACGCTCCTACAACCTTCAGGATATCGGCAACCTTCACACCTCCCCATTTCCCTCTGACAGAAAACCGTGTGACGCTCGTAAGCCGCGCATCGGCAATCGTCTTCGGCATTGAGACAATCTCTTGCCAGGCAAACTGCTTT
>JAQTNJ010000078.1 GCA_028713955.1 Syntrophorhabdaceae bacterium | reverse complement strand
GCGGCTATATGGGGAATCAATTTTGTTGCTGTAAAATTTCTCCTCACAGAGATTTCCCCTGTTAACCTTATATTGTTCCGATTCATCGCGGGGAGCATATTTTTATTCTTTCTACTCCTTTTTTTTGAAGATGTAAAGATACCTTTGAAAGATTTTTTTTATCTCTGTCTCCTCGGAGCCATTGGCATTACTATCTATCAGTTCTTTTTCACCTATGCCCTGAAATATACATCGGTAACAAATGTCAGCATCATAATCAATACATCGCCGCTCTATGGCGGGATCCTCGCAAGCCTCCTCGGATACGAGAAATTTCAGCCAAAGAGGTTCTTCGCGATCATGACAGGGTTCCTCGGCGTCTATGTCCTCATAACGAAGGGAAGCTTCCTCCTCGAAGGCGGCGATACGAGTGGGAACACGCTGGCCATTGTTGCAAGCATGTTCTGGGCGCTTTACACGATCCTCTCCAAACCCCTTCTCGATAAGCACTCGCCGCTGAAGGTCACAACATACAGCATGCTCTCCGGGGCGGCCCTTCTGTGCCCCTTCATTCCCTTTCACCTTGATCTCAAAGAATACAGCGCGCTTTCCTTTACCGGGTGGGTCTGTCTGCTCTACTCGGTGATCTTCTCGATAGTGATCGCCTTTTTCCTCTGGTACAGGGGCGTATCAAGGATAGGGGCTTCGCGTACCATGGTCTACCAGTATTCAGTTCCTGTCTTCGCCGCCTTTTCCGCTTATCTTTTGCTCGACGAAAAACTCTACATCTCACAGCTTATCGGCGCCGGGATAATATTCTCCAGTATAACGCTGGCGAGAAGGAAATAACAAAACCCGTGAAAGGTGAAAAGAGGGAGGTAATGGGCGATAGGTGATAGGCCGTGCGCTTTGTCATTGCGAGCCGCCTTTTTCGCCGAACGATCTTCTTTGCATTTCGATATACGATATACGAACTACGATATACGATTTTCCATGAGCCGTGAGCTATCAACTATGAACTATGAACTGCCGTTATCCTTTTATCGATCCCAGAGGCACTATCTTTGCCACAAGTCTCGAAATACCGGCAGCATGGACAACCTGTACCACCTTTGACACATCCTTATAGGCCTCAGGCATCTCCTCCCCGAGGGTGCCTCTGTTTGCCGCCCTCACATAGACGTTCCTCTCTTCCATCTCCTTCTGAACGGAACGGCCTTTTGTCCTCCGTAATGCCTCTCCCCTGCTCATCACGCGGCCCGCTCCGTGACAGGTGCTGCCGAAGGTATCTTCCATGGCGCGTTCTGTCCCGCAAAGGACATAGGATGCCCTGCCCATATCCCCGGGGATCAATACCGGCTGACCGACCTTCCTGTACTCCTCGGGTACTGCCGTATTCTCCGGAGCGAAAGACCTTGTAGCCCCCTTCCGGTGGACACATAATCTTGATTCTTTACCCTTGACAATGTGCCTTTCCAGTTTCGCAATGTTGTGGCATACATCATATACCAGCGACAGGCCGAGTTTGCCTGCGCCTGTATGAAAAACCTGTTCAAAGGTCTCCCTCACCCAGTGGGTGATCATCTGCCTGTTCGCAAATGCATAGTTCGCAGCAGCAGCCATTGCCGAGAAATACCTCTGCCCCTCCGGGGAATCGAATGGCGCACAGCAGAGCTGCCTGTCGGGAAGCTGGATCCCGTACTTCTCCGATGCCTTTATCATCTGCCTGATGTAGTCATCACAGACCTGATAGCCGAGTCCTCTTGAACCGGTATGGACCATGACGGTGACCTGGTCCTGGAAAAGTCCGAAGGCCTCTGCGGCCTTTTCATCATAGATCTCCGTAATACGGCCGACCTCAACAAAGTGGTTACCACTCCCCAGGGTACCAAGCTGGTCTTTCCCGCGCTCGTATGCCTTTTCAGATACGTTTTCAGGATCCGCAAAAGAGATCTGCCCGTTATCCTCTATGAACCGTACATCGTTCTCTGTGCCATACCCCTGCCCTATTGCCCATTGCGCCCCTTTCGCAAGCACCTTTTCCAGGTCCTTCCTGCTGAGTCTCAGGTCCTTCCTGTGTGAACCTACACCGCTTGGAATATTAATAAAAAGCCTGTCGATGATGTCGCTGACCTTCCCACCCATCTCCCGCGCGCTCAACGCGGAGCGCATAAGCCTCACCCCGCAGTTTATGTCGTATCCGACACCGCCGGGGGAGATGATCCCTTCCGTAATATCAAATGCAGCTACACCGCCGATGGGGAAACCATAGCCCCAGTGTATGTCGGGCATGGCCATGGAGGCGTTGACAATTCCCGGAAGACAGGCAACATTTTCCACCTGCCTGACGCTCTCGTCCTTCCCGAAATCCCTGAGAAGCTCTTCGTTAATATAGACAATACCTTCGACGCGCATGTCGCCGTGCTTTTCAACGACATACCTGTTCTCGTCGATCTTCTTCAGTAATATCTTCGGTCTGTCTTCCATATATCAATTTTATATCATTTTGCAATCTATTGCTATGATCGTTTGCCTGCCATTTCACGCATAGTCGTAATAAATTCTAAGCACGAAGCATCAAATCCTAAACAATATCTAAATTCAAATATCAAATGTTCAAAACGTGTTGTCATCGCGAGGATTCCCTCTCCTTATAGTGTCATCGCGAGGATTCCCTCTCCTTATAGTGTCATCGCGAGGAGCGTAAGCGACGTGGCGATCTGTGGCAATCTGTTGTATGAGATTGCCGCGCTACGCTCGCAATGACGACGGTTATTTTGTTTAACTGTTTTGAATTTTAAAAATTGGAACATTCGAATTTGTTTAGGATTGTCCCTCCTTCGTCAGGATTGAACCTTGCGATATGAGGATTTCGGATTTGCCATGATTTTTCGCTATGCTCCATGCTTTCGTCTCTCCGCTCTCTGCTCCAAGCTCTCCGCTGCCTTTTACAGGTCCACAATGACCGTTGCCTTGAGCATCCCTTTTTCTTCCACTATCCGGAATTTGTGGTATGTGACCGCTTTGACCTCCTGTTTTATCAAGTGTCTAACGGGATCAAAGATCTCTCCCCTGGCAACCCCTTCTGCGTGTTCACGGCCCACATGTATGGAGAGGGTCTTTGGGATAAACCCTTCCGTGTCCCACATATACAGGCTGTCATTAAGAAGGTTTATGAACAACTCACCGTTGCCGTTAACGGTAATCCTTTTTTCTATAAGAGGTTGAACAACCTCTATGTCCGTTATCAGCGAGAATAGCGCGTAGACCCCGTTTTGGAAAAGTTCCTCCATGGTTCCGCCATATACCTCAAACCCCGCATCCGCTTCATGGTCAAGTATCCGGTAACGTTCCATAATACAACCAGGTTAGCTCATAGGTGATAGCTCATAGTTCATAGCTGATAGCCAATAACGAGCCTCTTTTATTATCATCTTTTATTATCATCTTTTATTATCATCTTTTATTATCATCTTTTATTATCATCTTTTATTATCATCTTTTATTATCATCTTTTATTATCATCTTTTATTATCATCGCGAGCATCTGACCCCCATACTGACGGGTGTTATCAGAAAAGAAACTTGCTTTTGACACATGAGACCGGGCAAGTTTCTTAGGAGGAGCGTAAGCAACATGGCGATCTGTGGTGATCTATTAAATAAGATTGCCGCGCTTCGCTCGCAATGACACTACCCCACGCCCTGCCGGGCTCGCAATGACAAAGCGCACGGCCTATCGCCTATCACCTATTACCTCTTACCTCTCTCTTCCTTTATGATATTCTTTAACTTCGCGGTGATCGCCAGGGCGCTGTCCAAGGGTCTCTGCCAGATGTTCCTGCCGAATATGAAGCCCGATCCGCCTGCCCGTATGCAAAGTCGTGCCTTTGCGAGGAGGTCCTCGTCAGAAATCATCTCGCCGCCTGCAAAAATAACCGGTATGCCGGCGGCAGCGCCTATGACCCTCTTCACCGCCTCTTCGAGTGAAACGTCGAGCCCGTTGTATGGTGCAGGGATATTCGCATCCTTTTTTAAGCCCGGGACGTTCACTTTCACCATGTCCGCGCCAAGCTCTGCGGCAACCCGCGCCGCGTACTCAATGGCAAAAAGGCTGTTCTTTCCACCTTTTTCTTCTATGTCGCGTCCCCGCGGGTATGACCAGACAATAACGGGCAGACCTGCTCTGTGCGCCTCCTCCCTGATCACTGCAAACTGTTCTATGTCCTCGTCCTGCCTCGGTGATCCTACATAGAGGGTATAACCGATGGCAATTGCGGAAAGCTCCAGCGCATCGTCAATGGAAGCTGTCAACGGGGAGAGGGGCTCATCGTCACCGGGGATCCCTGTCTTGCCGTTTATCTTCAATACCAGCGGCATCTCGCCATACATGGTATGGAAAAACCTCCTGGCATTGCCGATGTGGAGCGCAACAGCGTTATACCGCCCCTTTTTCGCAATAGTTATGATGTGCATGGGGTTCTCGGCAAAACGGGCATCGAAGAAGTCCTTTGGTCCATGTTCAAGCCCCTGGTCATAGGGAAGAATGATGGTCCTGCCGTAGGTTTCAAGAAGTTTCTGTAATCTCACATCCTTAGGCTCCATATTCCCTCCTTGGGATTATTTATCTTAACCAGATTATAGCACATTTAAAAAACTTCTTAACCCCTTTTGAATAAAGGAGAAAGTTTCCGTGAAAAAAATATTAAAATATTTTAATTTTTTCCTTGACACCTTTCCTGCCAATTGCTATAAAGATTAAAATTACTTAATAAAAAGGAGGTGGTTGAGTATTTCACGGTTGTTTAAAAACATTATTTTTAAGGAGGTAGGAATGAAAAAGATTGTATTAGTCCTACTTGCGCTTTTTATTGCTGTACCTATGGTCAGCGATGCAGGTAGCGTAACAAGCAGATGGGATATGACAATTGGTGGTTTTGTGAAGTTTGATGCAGGCTGGGCAAGTCAGGCTCAGGGCGGCGACTATATGTTTGCGTCACCGGGAAGCATTACCGGTAACTATAACGTAACTGATCAATACGGCAACTCCTTTATGGCAGCCGGCGAGACAAGGCTCAATTTCGCCATTAAAGGTCCTGACGGGTGGGGCGCAAAGACATCGGCCTTTATCGAAGGCGATTTCAGACAGGGCGGAGCTTATGAAGCCTTCAGGCTGAGACATGCCTTCATGAAGTTCGACTGGGGCAGCACCAACCTCGTTGTCGGTCAGACCTGGCAGACCTGGGGACTTATGCCCTCTTTCAACCTGCTCGGCGTGAACGAGCTTGGTCCAATGAACAAAGGCGACCGTTTACCGCAGATCATGTTTAAAACTACGTTCGCAAAAGACTGGACAATTGCCTATGGTCTTATATCGGCATATCAGCCACAGTTAGCCGGTGGTGCCCAGGCAGTACGTGGCGTTGCTTCAACCACAAGTCAGCAGCGCATTTACTCTTATCCACTTTTTCAGACTGAATTAGGTTATTCTTCTGATGCCTGCGGCAAGATCGGCCCCTGGAAGATGCAGTTTGCCCTCGGCGGCTTTATGGGAACAAATAAGAACGTCAAACGTACCGCCGGTGCCGGCACACGCTGGGAAGATGACGATACAACTGTCTGGGGCGCTGCTTTCAAGGCCTATATCCCGATAATCCCCGAGAAGAAAGGGAACAAGGCTGGTGCACTCGCGATCACAGGCAGTGCCTTCGCAGCACAGGGTCCGAACGCATTCTTCGGTCCGTGGTCCTATGATGCATACGTATCAGGCGTAGCCGAAGCAAATGGTTCTTTCGTTGCCCGGAATGGTACAGTAGCAGGCGGTTGGGGCGAGATAACCTATTACTTCCTCAACAATGTATTCATCAACGGCCTCTATGGTTATGCACGGTACAACTGGAGCGACGCGATCAGGCAGGGTGCAGTTGTTAATGCAACAGACATACAGAATGTAGAGCACATGATAGTAAACATCATGTATGATGTAAGCCCTGCAATCAGGATGGGGATTGGATGGACCCATATGCAGTCAGGTTATGCCAACTTTCAGGCAGCTGGTGCTGGTGGAAAATCCGGCAGTCTCGATGTTGGAAGAGTTGCCGCATGGTACTTCTTCTAAGAAACTGCTGAACAGAAACTTAAAAGGGGGCTTTAAGCCCCCTTTTTTATTTTCTAATCAAATAAAATCTTCTATGCGCTCCTCCGGTAGTAACCCTTTAACCAAGTTACGACATTAGAGCATTGACAATGTGAAATAGCTTTGTTATGCTCTTTTCGCTTTAAGCAGTATATGGAGCCGGAGTGGTGGAACTGGCAGACGCGCCGGACTCAAAATCCGGTGTCCCTCGCGGACATGGGGGTTCAAGCCCCCCCTTCGGCACCAAATTAGCCATCAGTCGATAGTATATAGTATATCGAGATTCTAAGAAATCCGTTCAGCGAGAAAAGTGGCTCATAGTTCATAGCTGATAGCCTATGGCAGGAAGCATCATGTCATGGTTGAAGAAGAGACCGGCAGTTTGCTTAACCTTAGCCCGCTTTTTTTGACTGCTATTCACTATCGACTATTCACTGCCTTTAGCATCAGTGGATGTAGCGGGCGAGGGCCTTCTGTGCCCTCTGCAGGTCTTCTTCGGTATCTATGCCAAATCCGTCATACTGGGTCGTCAAAACTCTGATCTTGTAGCCGTTCTCGAGGACCCGTAATTGTTCCAGTGATTCCGTCTCCTCGAGCCTGCTCTTCTCCATCCTGACAAACTGCTCAAGCAAGGCCATTGAAAATCCGTAAATGCCGACATGTTTGTAAAGCGATGCCCTTCTGTTATCGCGCACATAGGGGATAGGGGCCCGTGAGAAATAGAGGGCGTATCCTGCCCGGTCGAGGACAACCTTCACGGTATTGGGATCTTCATATTCATGGTTGTCTTTCAATGGGCAGCAAAGGGTTGCCATGTCGAGATGCTCGCGCTCAATGACAGAGAATATTGCATCGATCATGTCAGACCTGATAAAAGGCTCGTCACCCTGGAGGTTGACAACGATATCGGCGTTCCTTCCACAGACAGCCTCGTAGACCCTGTCCGTGCCGCTCGTGCAGGCAACGCTCGTCATGACAGCCTCAGCCCCGAAGGATTGTGCTGTATCCCGTATCTGCTCATCATCGGTAGCGATAAGGATCTCATCTGCCAGGCGGGATTCCCGCGCCCTCTCATAGACCCACTGGATAAGGGGCTTTCCGCATAGGTCCAGCAGAGGTTTTCCAGGCAGCCTTGTGGAACCAAACCGTGCCGGTATGACAATGGTCTTTTTCACTGCAATTATTCCTTAACTGGAAAAATTATAGTGAAAGGAAGATGTATATGCAAGGGATAATTGCCATTTGAAAAACTAATCCCAGTTGGTTTTAAGGGTTGGTGAAGGTGGCGGTGACGTCTGTGTCGGCGGTGAGCGTTACCAGGCAGGTTCCCGTTCCGGAACACCCACCGCCTGACCATCCCGTAAAGGTGCTCCCGGTATTTGCTGCTGCCCCAAGGGCCACGATGGTACCATTGGGATAATATGCCTCGCATATGCTTCCGCAATTGATCCTCTCCGGGGACCTGAAAAACAGCGAGCTTGCCACTGTTCCCGAGCCGGTTCCCGCTTTAATGACTCTCAATTGCTGCACGACCTTGTTGTATATCTGTATCCCGTCCATCACCACGCTGTTGTAGTAGTTCTGGCCGTAATCTCCGAAACGCAGGGGCTGTGTGTTCACGATGCTCCCGTTCGCAAGGTTATCGCGGTACGTGGCATTCGTTGAGCCGCCACTGACATAGACCTTCGCGCCGGATGCAAGCCCGTTGCCGCTGTATGCAGCAGCTATGTGGTACCATGTGTTGAGCGTGCTGATCGGGGTCGTATTGTACACCCATATCATCGGTCCCGCCCCGCCGTTCAATTGGTTCGTAAGCTGGAATGCAAGCCGGTTGTAACCCACTGCGGGCTGGCTATACGCTGAGCTGTGTATCTCGAAATAGTAGCCAGTATAGTTTGGCCCTGCACCGCCTTTTGATACCAGGGGGTATATGGGTGACGTCGGCGCAGCAGTCGGCAGTTTTGTTAATTTCACCCACATGACGATCGAGAACGGCTGGTTGTACTCGAAACTGAAGACCGAATTGTTGATCCCCTGATTGTACGGGGTCAGACTCGCAACCCCGGTGAAATACAGCGCACCGCCTGATACCCCCGCAACAGAGGCAATGCTCCCGCCCGGGCCCGTGGCAATTGTCCCCCCGGGGTTGACAGGATCATCAAAATTCCATGATCCCAAAGGACAATCCTCCACTATTAATTTCAGCATCTTCTGGGCGGTATTACCGTCGTTGTCGTTTCTTGAAAATGTTATGTTGTGCACCTGTGCCGGGCCGGTGGACGTTCCGGATATGGCTCCGGTGATCAAGTCCATTGATAGGCCTGCCGGCAAAGCGGTGGTGGTCCAGTCGCTGTATGGGAGCACTCCACCATCACTGTACATGGTTGCTTTATAGGATTGCCCGACACACGCTCCCGGCAATTCGTTATTTAATATCTTAAACCTGCCCTGCGCTGTTCCATAACATCCTATTGTATTTTTCAGTTCTTCCAGTGTTACCCATTTAACGATATCGTCATAGGGCTCCGCGCGCGCGCCGCTCAAATCTCCGGCGTAGTTATCGACGTTGATCCCCACGGAATAAACATTAATGACCGTTGGCCCCGTTACCGCCTGGGTTCCAGCTGTCTGGTTATTCACATTCTCTCCCCCGCTCAGGATGAGAAAAGCAATGTTGGAAATATCCGTATATGCTGTGCAACCCGCGTTCGTACAGTTCCTTACTGTCAGATTAGCCGTTTTCCTCCCGCATATTGAGTCGGTCGACCCGGCAGGTATGGAGGTTAAATTATTATCGACAACATAGACTGTCTGATTGCCCCACGCGTCATTCGATCTTTTCATGATAGCCGCAATCTCCGCTGTCGTGGGAAGCCGGTGGTTTGTTGCGGCATAGCTGATAACTGACTTTATTCCTGCATCGATGATGCTGTTCATTTCAGCTATCTTCGTCCTTTTCGTCAACGAACCGATAACTGCTATTCCCGCAGTTACGATGGAAGCAACAAGCATGAGCAGTATTGCTACGAACAAAAGGGTCATCCCTTTGTTGTTCATATGCATACGGAGGGAATGATTTTCAGCCTTCCTGCTCATTGCCTGTCAGGGGCTTATGGTCAGGACGAAGGATTTATTGGTGCAGTTGTCCCGATTAGTGCTTGACGATGTGTCATTACAGGCAACCGAATTGAGTGCAGAGCTGTTATGGTCCCTCGTAAAAACGGTAATGTTGAAGCTCCCCGTTTCAGTCGAGTTAATGGTTTTCGTTATAACCAGATTATTGGCCCATGCAGGCCACGCGCCTTCCACCCGATCTGAACAATACGTTGACGCGGCGCCGCCTAACTGAGTGCTGTCGGGATACCTGATAAAGCTTGGATTGAAGGACACGCTGTTGGGTGGCCCCTGGGCAATGGTGCGATTTCTAATCTCGACACACCATCTGTATTGGTTCTGTGTCCCGGAAAGATACGGCACACCTCCTGCAGCAAAGACATTTGCCGTGTACGATGACCCAAGGCTTGTAGAGGGGAGTTCATTGTTCAATATCTGCAGCTGCGCCCCCTGGCATCCTATCTTTGTCCTGAGCTCGTTGAGCGTCACCCAATTGACGATGTCGTCGTACCTCTCGGGCCTGTTGATCAACGTGCCGGTATAATTCAGACAGTTGCCGGCAGTGGTGCAGGCATCGCGGTTGGTGGCGCCGTTCTGCACGTAAACGGTCGCTCTCCCTGCCGCTATAGCTGTCTGAACATTGAAGTTGACTCCGCCGCTCACGATCGCAAAGGCAACGTTCGGTATGTCGTTGTAGTCTGTTCCTGCCGCTGTTGCACAATCATTCGTGAGGCAATTCCTGACCGTTATGCCCGTGGTCGTGCGCCCGCAGATATAATCAGTAGAAGTCACCGGGGCAGCCGGAGCAAGGTTTCCGTCCGCGATATAATACAACGGATTGCCCCATGCATCATTTGGTTTTCTGATATTATTTCGAAACTCTATTTGGTTATTAGTGGGATCGGGAAGGCGGCGGTTCGTTGCGGCAAAACCTACCAGGGATTCTATGGCAGCGTCAATCGTGCCTTTCGTATCGCTTATCTTTGTCCTCTCTGTCAAAGGACCGATCATCCTTATGCCAAGTGAGATCAGTATGCCGACAAGGACAAGGACTATTGCAAGCTCGACTATGGTAAAACCTTTTTTTGAGTTCATAACTAACGGCTTATCGCTCATAGATAAAGACTCACAGCATGTGGTGCGCACAGTTCCTGGCTGATAATTCATAGCTGTCCAAATACTTTATCGAGATCCTCCATGACAGCTTCATAAACATCAGGCAGCTTCTTCAGCAACCGTTTAATATCTTTCCACTCAAGCTCAAAACCGTAACGCTTCCTGAAGAGGTGCCTGAATCTCAGGTATTCCTCCAGGATCTTTTCTGTTTCTTTTTTAATAACAGGGGTTCTTACCCCTTCAATATCGAGGGACATCTGGCGCAAAAGATCCACATGCCACCTCATACCGTCAGGGACCTGCCCATCGATTGTGCTCGCTATTCCATGAAATACGTTTTCCAGACCTGTATAAAAATCATGCAGGATGGATGACCCGGCTCTTACGTGAATACTGGATGGTCTCTCCCCTGTCAGTTGAGATGCTTCGCCGAGAAGTTTCTGTAGTTTCGCAAGTTCGTCTTTTATTTGTGCTTTGAGTACCTTAACGGCGCTCACAGTTCAACCCCTTCTTTGCGCGCAACCTTTAAGAGGGATTTCCGCGCTTTTCTCACAGGTATCAAATCCACATCGAAAGGCTCTGCTACTATCCATGCATCAAAACCGGCCCGCAGTACATCATCCGTATTAATGCCGTCAACAAGGATATCGATATCGGTCCGCTCATCGAGGTAACCATCTCTTACCAGTGAACCGAATAAAAATATTTTCTTCGCACCATACTTTTTGCGAAGCATAACGGCAACCTTCTTCGCCCTATCAAGTCCGGCAGAACGTATGGCGTCCATTTTTTTTCTGGCTCTTTTTTCTATTACTTTAATATTGCAGCCCATAGCTTATTTACTTAATACAACAATGACCCTAATGCCTTTTATCTACTATATCAAAGCCATGCCGGTGTGTCAAAAAAACCTGACGACTGAATAACGGCGGCTGACGGCGACATTGCTTTTCACAGGCAGATGGCGGTGTTTGCGATCGTTGTATTCGGCGTATAGGCAGCGCTTGCCTGCACTTTTCCGGTGTTCCAGATGCCGTCATCCAGCGCCGTATCCAGTGCCTGAGCCACCTCAGCAGGCAGGACGGTGAATTTGATCACGTTGTTGCACAGGGATTGAAGGCCTGCAGGTATTGCGGGCAGTCCTGTTGCGCCAAAGGCGGACATGATATATACATTCCCCGGATACCTCGCAACATGTATCGCCTGGCTCGTGCCGTCATATGTACCCGATATAAAACCGGCCAGGGCAAGGTGCTGGTTCGCCAGATACGGCTCCGTAAGATCGATCCTGCCGTTGTTGTTCCCGTTCGTAGTTGTCCAGCGGTTTGTTGCGGTATTGTCATCTCCCGGCAGTTTGCTGAATTTATCCTGATACGAATAGACAGCGGTCGCCAGTTCATTCGCCTGATTAATGACAGCCTTTATCTTTGCGTTCTCCATCATCGTCGCCCCTTTCAAGACAACCCCGATGAGGATCCCGATAATGACAATGACAACCGCCAGCTCGATCAACGTGAAACCTCTTTTAGAGTTCATGGCTGATAGTAAAACCACTTAATCATTTTCTGTTCCCCTCACACGCATCCTAGTACAATATAAATCTGCGTCAGCCGCAACTCACAAAAAAACAGGGAGGTAAAAACCTCCCCGCCATCAATTCAAACATATATCAGAAACAGTCCCTGCCCCGCTACGAACATCGACCTTAGAACTTGATCACAAACGTAGGGATGAGCACATCCGGTGTTGCTGTTGCATAGGTCGCGCTTCCCCTGATGTCACCGGT
Source organism: Syntrophorhabdaceae bacterium (assembly GCA_028713955.1). Classification (NCBI taxonomy): domain Bacteria; kingdom Pseudomonadati; phylum Thermodesulfobacteriota; class Syntrophorhabdia; order Syntrophorhabdales; family Syntrophorhabdaceae; species Syntrophorhabdaceae bacterium. The sequence continues at coordinate 881 of JAQTNJ010000078.1, read as the reverse complement.
GTTATATACCCCGTCATCATACTGGATATCAATGATCTGGCAAACCCCTGCCGGTATGTTCTGGAATTGGACAAGATGTGCGGTAAGACCGCTAATCGTAGAATAGGCAACTGCAATAGCGCCACCGTATGCATGAGTTGCATTTCTGAACGAAGTGTTGTCACCACCTATTATACCGGCCAACCTTAGCTCCCTCCAGAGGTCACACTGTTCAATGCCCGTGGCAGTACATCCAAAGTTAGCCGCAGCCGCAGCCGCAGCGACGGTGATCAAACCGTTGCCGTTGCCGTCGGTAAGGCCTGTCCATATCCCTCCCCTGGTACTCACGGTGCGATCATCGCCCGGGTAAAACTGGTACCTGTCATAATAGGTATACACAGCCGCAGATATCTCCCGGTACTGGTTGTAGAGCCGCTTAATCTTTGCATTATTGATTAATTCCTGGCCCTTCAGAACCGCGCCGAGAATGATACCGATGATGACCAGCACGATTGCCAACTCAACAAGTGTGAAACCTTTCGCGCTCCTTATTGTTTTTAACATCTTATCGTCCTCCTTTTTCATTGTATATACATTACTATATTTATTATCGAAAAATATTGCAAGATGTAAATTGAATATACAGATAAGGCAATTTTACAGATAATGGGCCTACTATCAAGAAGTTGTATCAGGTTGTAGCCCCGCCCCTTCAGCAGGATCGGCCGTGCGCACAGCCTTCATGAAGGAAATACTGAATTCAACACCCCGCTGAGTGTTTGCAACAGTCATGGCGCCGCCCAGACTTTTTACGATATGACGCGCCTGGAAGAGACCGACACCGAGGCCCGAACTCTTTGTCGTGTAAAAGGGCTCGAACATACGCTCTATCTCCTTCACAG
>JAQTNJ010000077.1:2989-13237 GCA_028713955.1 Syntrophorhabdaceae bacterium | reverse complement strand
ACCGTGGAGTATTATTTCTCCCCCTTTCGGTATCTCCTGTAGTTGCGTGAGGATAAAACCACCAAGCGTTTCGTAATCCGGAGATTCTGAAAGGTCCAGATTAAATCTATTGTTCAGGTCTCTTATTGAGTATGAAGCATCAATAATAATAGAGCCGTCCTTTAATCTTTCTATGCGATCATCCACATCCGTTTCGTCCAGTATCTCGCCGAATATCTCCTCCATAATGTCTTCGAGCGTTATAATCCCTGCCGTTGTTCCATACTCGTCAACAACAACGGCAAGGTGCTGGCGTCTTTTCTGCATTTCCTTCAGAAGAATGCTTATCTCCATTGTATCGGGCACAAAATATGGCTTCTTAAGAAGTTTATCCAGGCTGAAAGACGATTGAAGCCATATCTGTTTTGTTATGTCCTTCTGATAAACAATACCGACAATCTTATCAAGACTTTCCCTGTAAACGGGGTACCTGGAAAACTCATTTTCAACGATATATTTCACTATCTCGTCCTTACCGTCCTCAATGTCTATACTGTAAACATTTGGTCTTGGAACCATAACCTCTTTTACGGATCTGTCTGCAAATTCAAACACACTATGAATCAGCTTCTCTTCTGTCTCATCAAATACTCCCTTGCGTCTTCCTTCCTCAAGCAATACCTTTATCTCCCCTTCTCCGATGTGTTCCTCTCTCTTTTTAAGATTCAAAGTCTTCACAATCAACAAAGTGGAAAAGGAAAGGAAGTTAACAAAAACAAAAAACACTCCTGCGATAAAGTGGAAGAAAGGGGCAATCCACAAAGCAACCTTTTCCTTATAATTCATGCCTATATACTTTGGAACCAGCTCGCCGATGACAAGGAAGAGGTAGGTCAGTATCCCCACCACAACAACAACCGACAGGGTATCATCAAAAACCCGGATATAGGGGATCTGGTTGATGAAAGGTTTAATGTATTGAACAGAAATAATGCCTCCGATAGCGGATGCGAGAGTACCGCAGAGGGTGATGCCTATCTGTACGGCAGATAGAAACCTTTCCGGGTTCTCTTTCATTTCGAGGAGCGTCTCGGACCCTTTTTCCTTTTTCGCCTTTATAAGCTCTTTGATCTTACTTTTCCTCAACGAAACAATAGCAAACTCCCCGGCAGAAAAGATGCCGTTTATAATTATCAGCACCATTATAAAAAAGATCGCCAAAGCAGGTTTATTCATATGCCTTTTTCACTCCTCTGTAAAATCATTTAACGGTCTTCCATGATTTTTTACATTATATCATGAGCAGCACATATGTTGAGAAATTTGTGCAGCCTCTGAAAGATCTCATTCAACAGGTAAAATTAACCAAATCTTAACAGAATATTCACCTGACCATAACATATATCGCATATTGTTATCTGTAAATCCTTTAAGGAGGTATGTATGTTCAAAGTATGCAGCATATTTTTTATGGTGGGTATCATCTTTTGCATGGCCTTTACCGGAACCAGTGTTGTTGCCGCTGACCAGGAATTGCTCGGGGCGGGCGCTACGTTCCCCCAGCCTCTTTACTCAAAGATGTTCGATGCTTACAACCAGCAGTATAAAGTAAAGATCAATTACCAGGGGATCGGCTCAGGGGGCGGCATAAACCAGCTCACCAAGAAGACCGTTGACTTCGGTGGAACAGATGCGTTCATGACCGAAAAGGAATTACAAGCGGCAGGCGCCACGGTTCTCCATATACCCACATGTCTCGGCGCCGTTGTTGTTACCTACAACCTTCCGGAAAATCCCAAACTGAATTTCACTCCTGGAATTATTGCCGATATCTTCCTGGGCAAGATCACAAAATGGACCGACCCTAAGATCGCAGCCGCCAATCCCGGCATCAAATTACCTGATCTTCCCATCAGCGTTGTCCATCGCGCCGACGGCAGCGGCACAACCTATATCTTCAGCGAGTACCTCACAAAGGTCAGCAAGGAGTGGAAAGAAAAGATAGGTACCGGAAAGTCACTGAACTGGCCTGCAGGACAGATCGGACAGAAGGGAAACCCCGGCGTGGCCGGTTATGTGAAGCAGATACCGGGCTCGGTCGGCTATGTCGAGCTCCTTTATGCTCTTCAGAACAAGATGCCATACGGCAATGTAAAGAACAAGGCCGGCAAGCTCATCGAGCCCACCATCAAAGCGGTGAGCGCCTCCGCAAATGTCAGCATACCGGATGATACGAACGTGTCCCTGACCGATTCCCCTGCGGCAAACGGTTATCCTATCTGCAGCTTCACCTGGCTCATATTCTACAAAGAGCAAAACTACGGCGGGAGGAACCTTGAAAGAGCCGAAACCCTCGCTAAAATGCTTTCCTGGGTGGTAAACGACGGTCAGAAGTATGTAGAGCCTCTTCAGTATGCACCTCTTTCCAAAGAGGCCGTGGCCAAATCAATGAAGCTTATCCGTTCTATGACCTACAACGGTAAACCGATTTTGAAGTAGTTAAAAACTATCAGGGGTAATATAAACCCGGGGCAAGAAAGATATCTTCTCCGGGTTTTATCAAGGTTTGGAAAAGATGAGCAGCAATGTAAAAACCACATCAGGCGTTGATTCATCGGAGAAGAGATTTACCGCCGTACTTGCCATAACGGCAATATCGATCGTCGTTTTGCTGCTGGCAATATTCCTGACGCTCTGTGTTTCCTCCATACCCTCTATAAGGGAATTCGGATTTGGTTTCTTTATTGGGAAGACCTGGGACCCCACTATTGAAAGATTCGGGGCACTCCCTTTCCTCGTCGGCACCCTCTTCACTTCGTTCCTGGCCCTTTTGATCTCAATACCTTTCTCACTGGCGATCTCGATCTTTCTCGGTGAATATCTGAAAGAAGGTACAGCACCGGCGTTTTTGCGAAGTTCCGTTGAAGTCCTCGCAGGCATCCCATCGGTTATCTATGGTCTGTGGGGGCTATTTCTATTAATGCCTTTGGTCAGATCCCTCGAGATTCAATTAGGCGTAACACCCCATGGGGTGGGAATCTTTACATCATCTCTCATACTGGCAATCATGATAATCCCCTTCTCAGCTTCTATGGGGAGGGAGGTTATTACGCTTGTGCCTGCAGACTTGAAAGAGGCGGCATATTCCCTTGGTGCAACCAGGTTTGAGGTTATCATGAATGTCATCATCCCTTATGCAAGGTCAGGGATCATTGCAGGGATTCTTCTCGCACTTGGCAGGGCAATAGGAGAGACCATGGCGGTAACAATGCTTATCGGGAATAGCAACTTTCTTCCAACCAGCCTTTTCGGCCCCGGGAACACCATGGCCAGTGTCATTGCGAATGAATTTGCCGAGGCAACAGGTGTCACTGCGGCCTCATTGATATATGTGGGGCTTGTCCTTTTCCTGGTTACGACAGTCGTTAATATTGCCGGTACATACCTCATTAAAAAGATTGGCATAGCGGCATCAAGAGAGGTAACGTAAGTGGAACGGCACAGTACTTTCAGAATAATAAAAGACAGGATCTTCAGTAGTATCATCGCCATTCTCGCCTTCGCGTCTATGATGCCGCTGCTTCTTATCCTCTATTACATTACAAAAAATGGTATTGCGGTAATCAACTGGGAGTTCTTTACCGCCCTTCCCCGTCCAATCGGTGAAACAGGGGGCGGGGTGTACAATGCCCTAATCGGTTCTCTGATGCTCATCGTTCTATCTTGTATTCTTTCCATCCCGGTCGGTATTACTGCAGGGATCTACCTTTCCGAAAAACAAGAGGGGAAACTGAGCGATATTGTACGTCTCTGCGTTGTCGTCCTCCAGGGTACGCCATCTATCGTCATCGGTATCATCGCGTATATATGGGTTGTAGTGCCTTTCAGGAGTTTTTCCGCGTTATCCGGGGGGGTTGCGCTCAGCATCATGATGTTGCCGGTCATCATTAAAACCACTGAAGAAACCTTGAAACTCATTCCATACCATCTGAAAGAGGCATCCCTTGCGCTTGGTGTCCCCTATTACAAAACCATTCTCAAGGTCATCCTTCCAACCGGGTTCGGCAGTATTATGACCGGCATCTTATTGAGCGTTGCAAGGATTACCGGAGAGACAGCCCCATTATTATTCACGGCATTTGGCAACCAGTTCATGAACTATAATATCCTGAAACCCATCGATTCACTCCCCTACCGCATCTTTTATTATGCAATGAGCCCTTATCCCGAGTGGCATGCCTTTGCATGGGGCGCGTCGTTTATTCTTGTTGTAGTGGTTCTGGGGTTCAATCTTATTGCAAGAGGGATTGCTGTTAAATGGAAAGTACAATTCTAAAAATTGAAAATTTTTCAGCATTCTTCGGCGACAGTCAGGTGCTGCAGACAATAAACCTGGAGGCCGGCAAGAACATGGTCACAGCCCTTATGGGCCCATCCGGCTGCGGCAAGACCACCCTTATTCGCTGTGTCAACAGGATGCATGAGCTTATCCCCGGCACAAGGGTGTCAGGGAAGATCTACCTCCAGGATAAAGATGTTTATGCCATGGAACCTATTGTGTTGAGACGCCATATCGGCATGGTGTTTCAGAAACCGAACCCCTTTCCCATGATGAGCATCTATGACAATGTTGTCGCAGGATACAAATTAAATGGAATAAAGCTTGGCAAAGATGAAATGGACGGGATTGTTGAGCGCTCTTTGCAGGACTCAGCGCTATGGAATGAAGTGAAGGATTTTCTTCACAGGAAAGGGACCTTCCTCTCGGGAGGGCAGCAACAGAGGCTCTGCATAGCAAGGGCGCTTGCAATGAATCCTGAGATACTGCTTCTCGATGAGCCCACGTCCGCCCTCGATCCAAAATCAACCTCCCAGATCGAAGAACTATTTGTTGAACTGAAAAATAACGTCACGATGCTCCTCGTTACGCACAATATCGGCCAGGCTGCCCGGGTGTCTGATTATACGGCATTTCTCTATCTTGGCGAGTTGATCGAATTCGGGTCTACTGAAAAGATGTTTACTGTCCCGAAAGATAAAAGAACCGAAGAATATCTCACCGGCAAATTTGGCTAACCCAAAATCTCATTGTAATCAGCAACGAAAATTACTATACTCTGTTTACCGGTTATAAGGAGGACGTATGCTGGAAGGACACATTTACAAGGCCTTTGATCTGGAACTGAAGGAATTAAAGGAAAAACTCCTTTACGAAGGCGGACTCGTAGAAAAGGCCATTCAGAACGCGATAAAATCGCTCCAGGAAAGAGATTCAGAGCGCGCAAAAAGCGTCATTGACAACGACGATATTATTAACAGCAACGAGATCGAGGTGGACGAGCTTTGCCTAAAGCTCCTGGCACTCCGGCAGCCGGCAGCAAGGGACCTCAGGTTCATCACAACGGCCATCAAGATCAACTACGACCTGGAACGAATAGGTGATATGGCGGTCAACATCTGCGAGAGGGTCCAGGAAATAAACCAGGAACCACAGTTAAAACCCTATATCGACCTGCCGAAGATGGCTGAGATCGTACAGATCATGGTAAAAGAAAGTCTTGACGCGTTTGTAAGGGAAGACGTGCAACTCGCCTTGAAGGTGACAAGAGATGACGAACAGGTCGACCAGCTGCTTGACCAGATATTTCGTGAACTGCTGACCTACATGATGCAGGACATGCGGACAATCTCCAGGGCAACGAGGCTCCTTTTTATATCAAAATACCTTGAAAGAATGGCTGACCACGCAGTAAATATTGCCGAACTGGTGATATTTATGGTAGAGGGGAAGATCATACGGCATTTGAAGGACCCCGACCCCGAGGAATAAAGATGGTCAGAAAACTTGGCATTATCGTTGTTGCGCTTGCAGCATTGATAATCTCCTGCAGTAACAAACCGGCCGATAAGGCAAAAAAAAACAAACACACCATTACCATTGCGGGGTCAACATCGGTAATGCCTTTTACGGAAAAACTTGCAGAGCATTTTATGATTGACCATCGTGCATTTGTTATTGATGTTCAGGGTGGAGGATCTACCGCCGGCATCCAGGCGTGTCTTAACAACACCGTTAATATCGGGATGTCATCGAGGGAATTGAAAGAAGAGGAGAAGATGCTTAACACGATAACGATCTGCTATGACGGCATTGCCGTTGTCGTACACCCAAAAAATCTTCTTAAAGCACTCACTTTGCAACAGGTCAGTAAGATATTCAGCGGTGAGATCAAAAACTGGAACCAACTGGGCTGGATCAACAGAAAGATAGACGCGGTGACACGCGAGGAAGGCTCCGGTACGCGGAGTTCCTTTGAAGAACTTATTATGAAAAAACGTGAGATAGACGATGGCATCATGGTCCAGGATTCAAACGGGTCCGTAAAGGAAGTAGTTGCCACTGACCCGTATGCAATAGGGTACATCTCCCTCGGACTGATCGATCAAAGGGTAAAATCCTTAACCATCGATGGTGTTGCCCCAAGTATCAAAAACATCAAAACCGGGAGATACAAGATCGTGAGACCATTTTTATATGTAACAAACGGTGAACTTGACGAAGACGGAAAAAAGTTTGTCAATTTTGTACTTTCAAAGGATGGGCAGAGCATCCTTAAAAAAGAGGGCCTGGTCGGTTTCTATGATTAAAAATCCTGTAAAAAAGGAACAATTCGTGAAGTGGGTACTGGTTACCTTTGCCCTTTCATCACTCTTGTTTCTCTTCCTGATCTTTATCTTCATCCTCTTTGAAGGGTTGCCCCTTTTTCACAAAATCGGTTTGAAAAATATCATCCTGGGCTTCAAGTGGGCCCCCACAAAAGGTTTCTTCGGCATATTCCCTATGATCGTGTCTTCCTTTCTCGTTACATTCGGCGCTCTTGTCATAGGCGCTCCCATGGGGCTTTCCTGCGCGATATACCTCTCTGAATATTCAGGAAAGCGCCTTAAAATGTTCTTGAAACCGGCCCTTGAACTCCTTGCCGGTATCCCATCGGTAGTATACGGGTTCCTCGGGGTTGTTTACATCGTGCCCATCGTAAGAAACTATATCGGGGGATCAGGTTTTTCACTCCTTGCAACCTCCATCATCCTCGGGATCATGATCCTGCCTACCATAATCAGTATCTCTTTCGATGCCCTGATGAGTGTTCCGAAAACATACCGGGAGGGCTCTTTTGCCATGGGAGCAACAAAATGGCAAACGATCTACAAAGTGATCATCCCTGCGGCAAGATCAGGGATCCTCGCGAGTTTTATACTGGGCATGGGGAGGGCCATCGGGGAAACAATGGCTGTCATTATGATCGCCGGGAATGCCCTCAGGATACCTACCAGCATCCTCGATCCTTTACGAACGCTTACGGGCAATATTGCGCTGGAACTTGCCTACGCAACAGGTGATCACAGGCTTGGACTGTTTTCTACCGGTGTCGTTTTGCTCGTTATTATTATGATACTGAACTATATAGCCAATTTCGGGATCAAGAGAAGGATGTAATATGAGAATAAATCCAAGGTTTACCAATAAATTTGTACAGATCGGGTTAAATTTCCAGGCCTTTTTTACGGTCGGCATACTGGTGATCATTGTCGCTATTATCTGTTTCAAGGGACTCCCCTACGTAAATTTTGAATTTATCTTTGCTTATCCTCAAGATATGGGGAGGATCGGCGGTATCTTCCCTTCAATCGCCGGAACGATACTACTTGCACTTCTCTCAATACTCTTTGCGACACCTCTTGGTGTCGGAACAGCAATATTTTTAACTGAATATACAAAAGAATCCATATTTACCAAGATCATACGCTTCGGTGTCGAATCACTCGCGGGGATACCATCCATCCTGTACGGCCTTTTCGGCTTCATATTCTTTGTCATCAAACTGAAGATGGGCTGGTCTTTGCTCGCAGGGGTCCTTACCATAACGATCATGATACTCCCAACGATAATAAGGACCAGCGAAGAGGCCATCAAGGCCGTTCCAAGAAACCTGAGGATCGTCAGCTACTCACTCAGTGCGACAAAATGGGAGACGGTCACAAAGGTTGTATTGCCTTCAGCTATCCCCGGAATTTTAACAGGGATCATGCTAAGCGTTGGAAGAGCTGTTGGGGAGACGGCAGCGGTAATATTTACTATGGGCAGCTCTCTGAGGCTCCCTACCTCCCTTATGGATTCCGGCAGAACCATGGCAGTCCATTTTTACATACTGGCCCGTGAAGGGATCTCCATGGAAAAGGCCTACGGCACGGCATTGGTGCTTGTTGTGAGCATATTATTGATCAATGTTTTAGCATACTACCTGATGAATAAAACAATATCAAAGTACTCCTGAAAATTATGAATACGAAGATTGCGATCAACAGACTGCGCGTTACCTTTTCAAAAAATGAGATCCTGAAAGGCGTTACTATCGATGTATATAGAAACACTATTACCGGCTTCATGGGGCCTTCGGGCAGCGGCAAGTCTTCACTTATATCAGTCATTAACCGGATGATCGATTTTGAAGAAGGTGTCCATATGGAAGGTGAAGTGTATATAGACGGGCAAAACATTCTGGATGGCGGGCTTGACACCGTTGAATTGAGAAGACGCGTGGGCACCGTCTTTGCTGTTCCCACCCCCCTCCCCCGCTCAATATATGAAAATATCGCTTACGGTCCGCGTCTGAAAGGGATCGGAGACCGTACCGCGCTCCACTACATTGTGGAGGACAGCCTGAAAAAGGCATTCCTCTGGGATGAGGTAAAAGACAGGCTGAGTATGTCCGCTCTCAAATTATCAGGCGGACAACAGCAAAGGCTTTGTCTCGCCAGAACGCTGGCCCTGAAACCGGAGATCATTCTCCTTGATGAACCCTGTTCAGGGCTTGACCCGATCTCAACGGCAAAGATCGAAGATGCCCTGAGTGAACTGAAAAAGGATTTTACGATCATCCTTGTTTCCAACAACACAAAGCAGATTGCCCGCATTACAGACTTCTCGGCCTTCTTCTACCTGGGAGATCTCATCGAATACGACACAACGGAAAAACTTTTCACAACGCCGTCAATAAAGAAAACAGAGGATTACATCCAGGGAAAATTCGGATAATGAATAACTTTGTTCTGAAAACAAAAGATCTCAATCTCCACTACGGCAGCTTTCAGGCTTTGAAGGAGATCAATTTCAACGTCCATAAAAACTCTATCACGGCGCTCATCGGACCTTCGGGCTGCGGTAAGTCCACTCTTTTACGCTGCTTCAACCGTATGAACGACCTTATTGATGACATCCGGATATCAGGGGACATCTTTGTCCATGATCAAAGGATCGAAGAGGTCGATATCATAGAACTCCGCAAAAAGGTGGGCATGGTATTTCAACGGCCAAATCCTTTTCCTTTCACGGTCTATGAAAACATGATCTATGGACTGAAGATACATGGCCTGGGAAATAAAAAGAAAAACAGGGATATGGTGGAGAATTGTCTGCGGGCCGTCGGCCTATGGGAAGAATTAAAAGACAAACTTTCCGTACCGGCCCTCAACCTCTCCGAGGAGATAAAACAGAGACTCTGCATCGCGCGTCTTTTGACCGTGGAGCCCGAGATCATCCTCCTTGATGAACCATGTTCTGCCCTCGACCCGATTGCCACCATGAGGGTCGAAGAGCTTATGATGGAACTGAAAGAGAAGTATACCATACTGATCGTAACACACAATATGCAGCAGGCAGCGAGGGTATCAGACTACACCGGCTTCATGCTCCTCGGTGACCTCGTTGAATTCGGTGAAACCTCACAGATCTTTACCTCGCCCGGAGATGAGAGGACTGAAGGCTATATAACAGGACGCTTCGGATAACCCCACAGTATATCGTAGTTCGTATATCGTATGTCGAAAAGATTCTTTTGCCGTTTACGATATGCTTTTCACCGCTCTTTACGCTGAATGGTCTTAGAACCACGATATACTATATACGATATACTGTTTTTAAGGGACCAGGATCCAAGGGAAAAAGGGGGGTTGGGGGGTATTTGATAGGACCCTTGAACCCTGGCAAGAATCGCTTCAAAGAAGGATATGGTAGATCTCGTATGCCTTTTTGGTCAGGTCTTCTCTGAATTTCGGGTCTGCAATATTGATGAGCGCCTTCATTCTCTCACGCACCGTTTTGCCTTTTAAGGCCGCTATCCCAAAATCGGTCGCAACATAGTCAACATCGTTCCGTGATGTAGTAACGGCAGCCCCTTCTTTCAATACAGGGACAATCCTCGATACTCC
>JAQTNJ010000077.1:0-2889 GCA_028713955.1 Syntrophorhabdaceae bacterium | reverse complement strand
GGTAACAGGGTATCAAAAAGAAAAGGGATCTCGCTGAAAACGTAAGGTATATAGTCTGCCATATTATCCCAGATGGCATTCCGTGTCGGTGCGCCGGTGAAAAGCGCCACATGCCTGAAGCTTCCGGCATACTCCGGCTTGCAGTAAGGCGCTTCGCCCATGGGAACCATGTGGACAATCTGAACATCCTTCAATTCACCAGCCCGTTTCATCAGCTCGCCAGGAAGCACCCTCGGTTCTCCGCAGGCATGTGAAAACGCTATTCTGTCGCCTGATTTTACCCTTTTCACTGCCTCCTCAGCAGTGCATATTTTCTCGCCGTAACGCTTCATTACTCTCCTCCTCCGTCAACACCACGTTTGCTTTGCTCGAAGACCTCACGTACGAACAAATTTAATCTCCTTTGTGTCGGGTCAGGTTTCATCTTCTTTGTCAGGCACATCCTTGAACATCCGTTGATACATATCAGCACATCGTCATCTGTAGCGGAAGCCATCTTTTCCAGGATCTTCCTTATCTTTCTGGGATCTACCTCCGGGTTACAGTTGCCGCAGTATTTTACACGTCCCACAGATCAACCCGGGCTATCAGCTCCTCTTTATCCCTGCAAGTTCTTCTGCAAGTTCAGCCTTATAATCAAAGTTTGCCAGCCTCCCTATCATGATCTTCTGCGCCTGCGGGGATCCTGCTCCGTGCAGCGACTCCGTGAGATAACCCACTGCGCCCATTCCGAGGGTAAGGTTTTCTATCAATCTCTGCATCCTGCACCTGTCCTCTGTGCTGTACGCCGTCGCGCTTTTGAAATACTTTTCAAGATATTGACCTATCTCGGGATTCTTGAAATCCTGTTCCCCCGGCAGAGTCACCACAAGGCCTCCTGCTATGTCCTGAGCTAAGCGGGAGATCAGATACGGCAGCTGTGTTACATGGAGTTTGCATACATTCGCCAGCATCAGGTCAATAAGATACGTTCCTGAACGTGTGGGTTTCCCCTCGGCCGAACAAGCCACACCGCAGGCATAAATCGTTTCGTTCAGGTGTGTCATCTCTACCAGCTTATCCTTCACGTGCGAAGCCTTTTCGATACCCTGGATCTTTGAAATAGCCTGGGCAGCTCCTATCAAAACGTCTCCTACCCCGCTCTTGCATCCACCGTAGCTCTGTCTGTGGTATCCCGCGAACCTTTCCACGAGCGCCCCTGAGTGCTGATATTCACCACACATAAAAACCCTTTCCCAGGGCACAAATACGTCATTAAAGACGATAAGCGCTTCCTGACCGCCAAACATCGCATTCCCAACATCTATGTCACCATCTTCAAGCCTTCTCGTATCGCAGGACTGCCTGCCGTAGATATAGAGTATCCCCCTGGCATCAGCCGGCACCGCAAAAGAAACAGCGTAATCCTTGTCCGCTTCCCGCATTGTCTGTGTAGGCATAACCAGTATCTCATGGGAATTGACCGCTCCTGTCTGATGCGCCTTCGCGCCCCTGACCACAATACCGCCGGGCTTTCTTTCGACAACGTGGACAAACTGATCAGGGTCTTTCTGTTCTGAAGGGGCAAGCTTTCGGTCCCCTTTCGTATCGGTCATGGCGCCATCTACAACAAGATCGTTGTCCTGCACATACTCAAGGTATGCCCGGAATCTTTTATTGTAGTCTGTCCCGAGCTCCTCGTCCATCTCATAGGTGACAGAATCAACGGCATTGAAGCCGTCAAAACCGACGCAACGCTGAAAACAGCAGCCGGTCTTTTGACCGAGTACTCTCTGCATCTTGACCTTTTTTATAAGGTCTTCAGCGCTCTGGTGGAGGTGCGTGAAACGGTTGATCTTTTTCCCCGTCAGGCTTGATGTAACTGTAAGGAGCTCCTCATGCTCCGGCTGCGCGCTCAGTTCATAGGTCATCGCACAGGAGTTTATCGAAGGCCGTATTATAGGGTGATCCACGTAGTTATCTATCTTCTCACCGCCGAGGAATATATGTTTTTTGACCCTTCTCAAGCTCTCGATGTATTGTTCAGACGTCATGAGTGCCATAATCTCCTCCTTTCATGATTTCTTTATAATAGTAAAGCAATTTATGTGCCATTATGAAGACCGTTAGGCGTGAGGCGTGAGGCGATAGGCGATAAAAATATAACATTATATAACGCTTTGAATTAACTGAGTATTTTTATCAATAGGAAGCTGGATGTATTGCCTTTTTTTGTTACAATTTCAGTTTTCTATTACATTCCATATCATATGCTGTGCAAAGGTGAACTACACTGATGCAACTTTGCATCAGCATGAGCTTTAAAGAGGGCATTTGTCCCTTTTATGTTGCGATATACGATATACGATGTATTTATTTATACTGCAAGATACTGTTTCTTGATCGCATCATCTTTCTTAAAGGTCTCTATATCGGATTCGTATCTGATATACCCTTTATCGATAATCGCAACGCGATCTGAAACAACCATGGCGAACTTGATATTTTGTTCCGACAGCAGGATAGTTGTCTTCACCTCTTTCAGTTTAAGAACAAGGTCCTTCAGGGTTTTCACCATAACAGGGCTTAAACCCTCGGTAGGCTCATCGAGGAGAAGCACCAGGGGATTACCCATGAGTGTTCTCGCTATGGTGAGCATCTGCTGCTCACCGCCGGATAATGTTCCACCCGGCCGCGACTGGAAATCCTTTAAAACAGGAAAGAACTCATAAACGAGGTCAAGATTCCAGATACCTTTTCTTCCCTTACCCATTGTCGTACCGAGGATCAGATTCTCTTTTACCGTGAGGGGTCCGAAGATCTTACGGTCCTCTGGTACAAGACCAACGCCAAGGCGGGCAATCTTATAGGGTTTCATCCCTGTTATATCTTTTCCTTTAAAATAAACCT
>JAQTNJ010000076.1 GCA_028713955.1 Syntrophorhabdaceae bacterium | reverse complement strand
GAATGTGAGAATGAAGGCGATTATCCCCTTAGGGTCCTGCGGCATCTTTCCGCCGCTGAACATAAAGAGCGTGACAACCATCATTACCATGATAAGGAGGGTGGTTCTACCCCGGCCTTCTCCCTGGGGAACCTGAGGGGTATCTGTTTTCATATGCCCTTGACACCTGCGATCACAGCTATTATCCCCGTGTAAAGATAATATAAGCCGACAATTCCCGTTGCCATTTTACCTACTATCTGAAGCGCCTGGAGACGGCGCAACACCCCAACAAAAGGTATCGGAATGAAAAACATGGAAGTACCGATAAAGAACATGAAGAAAAAGAAGAGGCTGTAGGACAGACTCCCTTTACTCGCTGCATCGGTCATCGCAAGTAAAAAAGGCGGACAAAAGGCAACACCGCTTAAGAGGCCTGCCATGACCGGGATCAACAAAGGGATCCTGATCCTCCCGGCAATATAACCGATGCTGCGGGCAGCGCATGGCACATCTATCTTGAAAAATGCATAGATCATCATGAGACAGGAGAAGATAATATAGAGGATGCCGATGAGCAATCCCCCGGACCCCAGCCTCTCAAGGATTGAAAGGTTAATCAGCCAGGTAATAAGGGCAAAGCAAAGATACCCGGCAAGGCGCCCCAGCAGGAACTTCGTCAAGGTGATAAAATTTTGCACAACATTTTTCCCTTCACCAAGCATATAAGGAATGAGCAAAGGGGTACAGTAAGCAACGCATGTTACACCATTGCTGAGACCGAGGAAAAACCCCTTCATCAGCATAGATTAATCCAAACAACAGCAAAGTACAAGTTCTTATTATCAGCTATAAGCTGCCAGCTGATATCGTGAAAAGTGAAACGTGAAGGGTGAAAAGTAATAGGTAATAGGTGATAGGTCATTGCGAACCTGCAGGGTGTGGTGTCTTGTCATTGCGAGCGCGGCGCGGCGTAGTGTCATTGCGAGCGAAGCGCGGCAATCCCATCTTTTGAGATCGCCACGTCGCTTGTGCTCCTCGCGATGACAATACAATAAAGACCTTGTTCCTGAGTCTTTCATCCTCTGTTTCGTCCTTTTATCTCTCATCCCTCGGTTTGTTCTGCCTTACGTTTTTACTCTCCGCTCTCAGCTCTCCGCTCTTTGCTGTAGTTCCCCTCACGCCTTACGAGTTTTTCGCCAGCATCCAGTATCAAGTATCTGGCAGTCAGTTCTGAATATTGATAATCAAGCCTCCTGTTCTCCTCAACCTGATTCTTCTCGTCATTTCGTCCTTCGTCCATCGTCCTTCGCGGTTCTCCGCTTCACGCCTTACGTGTTTGTGGGGCTGTTTCTTCTTTGCAGATATGGTATTATAGATGATTATGAAATATCGTTCGAAGGTACAACGAACTTACCGCCATGCCCTTCATCTTCTGCCCGCAATAATAACGGTCATGATCTCCTTCGTGCTGATCATTGTTTCGTGCGTTACGACAGGTCACGCAACTCCCGCATATCCCGTGCAGGTAGTATCAGAAAATGAGGTGTTCATCATCAACGGGCATCGATATGAAGCCATGACGGCCTGCGAAGGGATCACCGAAGGGGACTGGATTATTTTTTTGCAGGGCAGTCCCTACGGAACATGCTCCAGCGCAGTGATTCAAAATCTTCACACCGGCGCAACGTGTAAACTCTGGTGTGACTGACAATGGCCCGGCCTTCCACCTTTCCACTTTCCACCTTTCACTCAAGAAAGACCGGTCACCTTTCCGGTATCTACATCGATGTCTATCCTCCTGAATGCAGGGTCTGAGCCTGTACCCGGCATAAGCTTGATAGAGCCCGCTACAGGACATAAAAATCTGGCCCCTGTAAAAACTAATATGTCCCTGATCGGCATAGTCCACCCTTTTGGCACACCTTTTAGTTCGGGGTCATGGGACAGGCTGAGATGGGTCTTGACCATCATGGTAAAATAATCCTTTTTGTCGGGGTCCTCTTCCAATCTCTTTGCTTTTTCTTCAGCCTCAGGTATCCACAGTACCTTATCGGCGCCATAGATATTCTTTGCGATGACGTCGACCCGTTCTCTCAGGGGCATCTCTGCGGGATAAAGAAACCGGAAATCCACATCCTCGTTGCAGGCATCAATCACGGCATCCGCCAATTCAAGGGCGCCCTCTCCTCCCTTTTGCCAGGACTCCGAAACCGCTACGCGCGCCCCTTCAGCCTCGGCTGCCCTTTTTACACATTCCACTTCGTTTTTTGTGTCAGTGTTGAAGCTGTTGATACATACAACGGGCTTAACGCCTGACAACTTTACTGTCCGTATATGGTGAATAAGGTTCGGCAGGCCGTTCTCCAACAATCTCAGATCCTCTTCCCTGTATTCAGCAGGAATGGGCAAACCGGGCGCAACCCTGGGACCTCCGCCATGCATCTTCAATGCCCTGATAGTCGCGGTAATGACGGACACATTCGGCTGCAACCCGCTGATCCTGCACTTGACGTTCCAGAACTTTTCAAAACCTATATCCGTAGCAAATCCACTCTCTGTCACGTGATAATCAAACAATTTCAGACCGACCATGTCCGCGATGATCGATGACTGCCCGATAGCGATATTTGCAAAGGGTCCTGCATGAACCAGTACCGGCTGTCCCTCCACTGTTTGCAGAAGGTTCGGGTTAATGCTTTCTCTTAAAAACGCGCACATTGCCCCCGCAACCTCCAGATCCTCTGTCGTTAAGGGCTTGCCGTACCGGTCGAACGCTATGGTGATCTTCCCGACCCTCTCCCGCAGGTCCCTGAGGTCTTTCGCCATCGACAGGATCGCCATTATCTCCGAACTGACGGCAATGTCAAACCGGGACTGCATCGTAAATCCGTCCATCTTCCCGCCAAGGCCGATTATTATGTTTCTTAAAGTCTGGGCGCAGAAATCAATGACCCAGCCCATTTGAACATTCTTCGAATCTACACTCAAACGTCTCAAATTTCTTTTCGCGAGCTCGGAATCGCTGTAGTTCCTTTCGTGCTGCATCCTTGATGTCAGGGCTGTCATCGCGAGATTATGGGCATTGATAATATTATTGATATCGCCGGTCAACCCCAGTGAGAACTCCGTAAGTGGGATGACCTGGGCGTTGCCTCCTCCGGCGGCACTGCCTTTCACG
Organism: Syntrophorhabdaceae bacterium; assembly: GCA_028713955.1. NCBI lineage: Bacteria > Pseudomonadati > Thermodesulfobacteriota > Syntrophorhabdia > Syntrophorhabdales > Syntrophorhabdaceae > Syntrophorhabdaceae bacterium. The sequence continues at coordinate 10,141 of JAQTNJ010000076.1, read as the reverse complement.
TTCATCGTGGGTCCACCGGAAGGCTGGCGTATGGCGCCGCCGGTTTTCTTCCCTCTTTTGCCCAGTCCCTCCATTAACCCTATGCAGGTTGTTGTTTTGCCCTCTCCGAGGGGTGTCGGGGTGATGGCAGTGATGTTGACGTACTTCCCGTTTTCTTTCTGACGCAGCCTGTCCGTTATCTTTTTGAAGCTAAGCCTTCCTACCCTGCCATACGGAATGATCTCGTCTTTTTCCAGACCCAGTTCTTCCTGGAGCTGCCAGATCGACTTCATGCCCGCCTCTGCCGCTTCAGAGATCTGCCAGTCAGACATCCTGTTCGCATCATACGGCATATGTTGTCCCTCCAAATCCTTAAAGCTTGTTTGCCTTGGTCTTTGTTCTCTTATTCAGGGCAGGCGGTGCTCCGACAGGTTTCGTCGCGTCAAAACCAACCCTGAGCTCATATCTTTTGGATTTATCCGCTTCTATCGGATAGCAGTTGGCAAGCCTCGTGCCGACTGCCCAGACAACTTCCTCTATATCGTATATATCTACATCTTCGTTTACAATAATCGCAGACCTCAGAAATGAACTCACCGGCATCGTACGGTATTTCGAGCCGTTAAAACTGAAGATCTCCGTCAAGATTTCCTGTGGTTCCTTATCGGATTTTTTATCAGACAGAGAAACAACCAACCATTTTTTCGTTCCACCGCGCCAGTAAAGAATTGCATCTTTTACATTCTTGAACTTTGACTGAAGGTCGTCGAGGATATCACGCCCCCAGAAGCAGGCCAGGATCTCCGAGGTCGTACAGTGTTCGTTTGAATCGCCCGCGAGGAGGACCTGGAACAGCGGGTTTTTCCGGTGGCAGATGGCGGATATGCGCATCGTCGGCGACGGGCCGCCTTTGTAGATCCCGCCATGATCCGCAAAGGGACCATCCTTGGTCCTCGCCTTCGGGTTTATCTTCCCCTCTATGACGATCTCTGAGATCGCCGGCACCGATAGATTAACTGTTTCGCATTGAGCAACCCCTATGCCTTTACCTCTCAGCGCCCCTGCCACTGCCAGTTCGTCTATCTCCGGAGGTATCTTGGATACTGCCGCCGCAAATACAGCAGGGTCTGCCCCTATCAATACCGCAAAGTCCAGCTCTTCGCCCATCTTCTCATATGCCTTGTAGATGTAATGCAAGTCGCTCCCGGGAAATGCCCAGACCAGAATCCTGTCAGGACCAAGCACCTGCATCCTGTATACACCGACATTATAAGCATTTGTTTCAGGATTCCTGCATATCCCCACCCCTGCCGTTATGTAAGGACCGCCATCATCCGCGAAGAGTGTCGGGACAGGAAACTTTGTTATATCAGCCTTGGCCCCCTTTAAAATAACATCTTTCCATGGACAGGCTTCCACCTGCACTGGTGGAATAGGTTTTGCCATGGCGGCAGAGAATAGATTATACATCTCCGGCTGGCCGAACTTCTCAGCATGTCCCAGCGCAAGGCCTATCCTTCTCCAGTTTTGATATAATCCTCCCACTGCGGGGATCTTTGACCCTTTAACCTTTTCGAAGAGCACCGCCTTGCCTCGTCGCTCATATTCTTTTAAAATACTCCCGATCTCATATTGAGGGTCCACTTCTTTTTTTATTCTCGCCAGCTCTCCGTTCTTGTCCAGTAATTTTATGAAATCTCTTATTCCGCCTGCTTTATACGAACTAATCTCCCTGATTTTGCTCACATTGGCAGTTTCAGCCTGAGCAAGACCATGCCTGTCAAGAAGACCGGCCATAAGAACTGAGCCGGATATACCGGCAAATTTGATGAACTCGCGCCTGCTCTTATTTTCCATTTGTTCCCCCTTCTTAAGATCATTGGTTTTTCAAAGATTCCGAAGGAAAAACCTTTCAGAACCTTCTTGGCATTTTTAGCCTGTAATTAATTGTAGTCGCTCAAACAATTCTGTCAAGTACTATTCTATATAAGCTATCAGCTACCAGTTATCCGCAATATATTTGTCGTTTAATAACTTCCACGCTCTTGCTGTTATTGTGTGACAATCATTTAATGTATAATGTATAGTCATAAGAAACTGGTGCATATAAAAACCATTTTTGCCATTTGAAGTCCTGGGTAAAAGATGATGCGTGAAGGGCATTCAGCTGTATGGCGAAAGACAAAATGACCGGTGGGTTCGCCCCGGCAGTCTACGAGGAGTGTCAATCATGAAAAGATACGCAATGTGCGCGGCAGCCGTTTTTATGATCTTATTCTTTTCTATTCCGTCTTATACGAGTGATGCCCTTCCCCGTATCGTAATCCTTGCGACAGGCGGCACGATCGCCGGTGTGGGCACCACTGCCGCAACGACCGTAGGGTACGCGGCAGCAAAGGTGGGTGTCGAAGGGCTGATCTCGGCAGTTCCCGAGCTATCCGGGATTGCGAGGGTAAGCGGTGAACAGGTTATGCAGATCGCCAGCGAGAACATGACTCCCGTGGATTGGCTCATCCTTTCAAAAAGGGTCAACCGGCTGCTTGCCCGGGACGATGTGGACGGGATCGTCATAACACACGGCACCGACACCCTTGAAGAAACAGCATATTTCCTCAACCTTACCGTCAGGAGCAACAAGCCGGTCGTCCTGACAGGCTCCATGAGACCTTCTACGGCAATCAGTGCTGACGGGCCTATGAACCTTTACAACGCCATCCTTCTCGCGGGGTCTGCTGACGCACGCGGGAAAGGCGTTCTTGTAACGCTTAACGACCAGATCAGCGCGGCGCGTGAAGTGACAAAGACAAATACCACCGCCCCCGATACCTTCAAGGCCCCTGATATTGGATTTCTTGGATACATAACGGGCGGACAGACCCATTTCTACAGAACCACCACGAAACGCCACACCATACATAGCGAGTTCGATATCATGAAGCTGAAGACGCTTCCGGAGGTCTATATTATCTATGGGTATGCCGGAGAAAACCGCTCCATGCTCGACGCTATAGTTGGGAAAAGAGCCACGGGCGTGATAAATGCCGGTACAGGAGACGGGAGTATGTCTGACAGGATGAAAGCGGCATACCGTGAGGCGAGACAAAAAGGCATCGTCGTTGTCAGGTCTTCCAGGACGGGAAGCGGCTTTGTGGCGCGCACCGGGGAGGCAAAAGACGACGAATACGATTTTGTCGTGGCCGGTAACCTCAACGCGCAGAAGGCCCGGGTACTCCTCATGCTGGCCCTCACGAAGACAAAGGATACAAAGGAGATCCAGCGGATATTCATGACCTATTGAAACCGACGAACAGATAAATCTCGTAAGTCGTGAGGGGGAACTACAGCAAAGAGCTGAGAGCTGAGAGCGGAGAGTAAAAACGTAAGGCAGAACAAACCGAGGGATGAGAGATAAAAGGACGAAACAGAGGATGGAAGACTCAGGAACAAGGTCTTTATTGTATTGTCATCGCGAGGAGCGAAGCGACGTGGCGATCTAAGGGTATAATCTATTGAACGAGATTGCCACGCTCCGCTCGCAATGACCTTTCCCCTATCACCTATTACCCATCACCTATTACTTTTCACGTTTCACATTTCACGATATCAGCTGATAGCTGGCTGCTGATAGCTGATAGCCGGCGGGGAATCACTATTTTTTTTCAAATCCATGCTGATTTCTGTTGCAATTGAGGAAATTACATGTATCATATAAGAAAAAACAGCCAAGGGAGGGCTTTTATGAACAAGGGGGACTTGATAGACGCAATAGCAAAGGGAGCCAAGATATCCAAGGTAAGTGCTGAGAAGGCACTAAACACCGTCATTGACTCCGTAGGTGCAACACTGAAGAAGGGCGGCAAGGTCGCGGTAATAGGCTTCGGAACCTTCTCGGTATCGCAGAGAAAGGCCAGGAAGGGGAGAAATCCTCAGACCGGCAAAGAGATCAAGATACCTGCAAAGAAGGTCGTGAAGTTCTCAGCCGGAAAGAAGCTGAAAACGAAAGTCGCAAAGTAACAAAAAAGGATACCTATCCGTTACAGAAAAAGACCACCCTCAGGTGGTCTTTTTCTTAGCGGTTAATACCCTATCTTCTTTTTCCAGTCAGGTTCAAACTGTTTGTCAAAAAAATTTTCCAGCTCCTTAATAAGATGCTTCCATCCAGGCTCGTATTCACTGGTGAGAACGTCTTCGAGAAAAGGCACTATTTCACCCAGTTTGTTTTTGGGGAGATAGGCCCTCGCCTTCATATCGTAGGCCCGCTTCAGGGCATCGGAATTGAGTGCGTGCGCGGTAAGCATTACGACCTTCATGTTTCTTTTTACGGCCATTTCAAGAAGATCAAAACCTCTCACGCCCATAATGTCAAGGATCACAATGTCGTAGGCCACGGACTGAAGTTTGCCGGCGGCTTCATCATATGTTGTTGCCTGGTCGAACCGGCAGGTTGCGCAGGCATCTTCTATCTCTTCTCGGAGAACCTGGAGTATATCCGGCTCGTCATCTACCGCCAATATTGTCTTTCCATCAAGAAAAGATTCTTTCATTAGACATCCTCCTTTTTGTTTAACTTCCCATTAAGAGAGCCGGCAGAAATGTTGCAAGAGCCGGAAAACTGATCAGGATGACTGCCGCAACGCACAGCGCAATCAGAAAGGGCCATATCCCCTTAAAAACGGTTCCCAAAGGGATCTTGGAAATGCCTGCCACAACGTAGCTATTCATCCCTACGGGTGGCGTGATAACCCCCATCATGGTGATGAGAACAATAACCACTCCAAACCAGATGGGATCGAAGCCAAGCTGGGTAATGACGGGATAGAAGATCGGTATGGTGAGAATGATCAGCGCAAGTGCATCTATTACGCAACCGCCGAGAAGATATATGAACAGTATGATACCCATGATCACATTATGGGGAAGCGCCAGGCCCCCAACGCTTTCGGCAACCTTGAAGGGTATTGTCGAGACTGCGAGGAAGTGGCCAAAAATCGTCGCACCGGCAACGATAACCATGATCATGCAGGAAGATACGAGGGTTTCAAGGATGGATTTGCCCACTTGCTTAAGCGTTATCGACCTTGTGATCATCGTAAGGAGAAGCGTTGCAAATGCACCGATGGCGCCTCCTTCCGTAGGGGTAAAAAAGCCTTTCATCATACCCCCCATGACAACAATGAAGATGATAATAATCTCAATTGCCCCGGGAAGTGATTTGAAGCGTTGCTTCCATGTAGATTTTTCGCCCTTGGGACCCAGAGAAGGATCTTTTAAGCACCAGAGTAGAATAGAGATTATAAACAATGCACAGATCATAAGGCCGGGAAGTACACCGGCCATAAAGAGCTTGCCGATGGATTGCTGTGTAAATATCCCGTATACTATAAATATTACGCTTGGAGGTATCATGATGCCAATCCCTCCGGATGATGCGATAGAACCGCCAATAAGCTTGTCGCTGTACTTGAATCGTCTCATTTCAGGCACGGAAACACTCGTAAATGTAGCAGCTGTGGCTGTAGTAGATCCGCAGATAGCGCCGAAAAACGTGCACCCTATGACCGTTGCCATTGCGAGTCCGCCCGGTATATGACCTATGAAGCGAAAAGCTGAATCATAAAGTTTCCCCCCTATCCCGGAGTTTGCGGCAAGCTGTCCCATGAATATGAATAGGGGAATGACCGTCAGGCTGTAGGAAGAAAAGACATCAAAAATGTCTTTGGCAATGAGGTTTGCACCGGCCTGCACAGATGTTATATAGCAAAAACCTAAAAAACCTACAATCCCCATGGCAAATCCTATTTCGAGACCGGCAAAAAAGAGCACAAACATAATTACAAGACCTATAACGCCAATTATTTCGGGACTCATGCTTGCCTCCTTATAATACCTATAACATCGGCCAATTGGGTGATAGCCTGGAGAAAGCAGCATGCGCCTATCCCGAAAGCAATGGGATAAAATGGCACCTGTATGGTAAGGGAGACTTCTCCGGATCTGTAGAGATCCATTCCCATTTTAAACAGGTTATATCCCACAAAGACGAACAGGAATATACCAAGAAAACGTGTAATGATCAGCAGCACTTTCTGGACCTTTGCGGGCAATCTCATGGTAAGAAAGTCAACGGTAATATGGCTTCTTACCGATGTTGTGTAAGGGATACAGAAGCCTATTACTACTGCCGCTGAAAAACCCACAAGTTCGTAAGTCCCTACTATCGGGTGATCAAATTCCCTCAGGATTACATCGGCCACTGTTAACAACATCATGAACATAAGTGCAAATCCCCCGAAAAGGTAGATATAACGGTTAACCTTTTTACATTTTTCAAATAAATCCATGGTTCCTCCTTCCTTTCTCTGTCAATTATTTAAACGCGTATACGCTATAAGAGAATAAAACACATGATCTAATTCGTGAACCAGGGTTTCTTACATACAGATATTCCCACCATAATCAATAGCAATGATGGGAATAAGGAACGGCCGAAATAACAGAATTACAATTGGTTTATGCCGGAGTTTGAAATAAAAAACCATAGGTCTCGAACCTTGCGTTTTATAGCACAAAACGTAATCTAAGTAAATAATATTGGGTTCTTACTCATTTCAAACGAATAATCCTGTACTTTATTTTATACCAGATTGTTTTCTTCCTTACAAAAATAATTGCGAAAAAAGGCGGGTCATGGTAAACCGGGAAAGGGTGCTGGCAATGTATGCCCTTCAGGGAGAGGGATGAAAAGGATACTGCTGATAATGCTTTTAATCGTCATCTTGACTGGCTGCACCATGTATTACTCGAAGCCGGGGATGAGTACTGCCGATTTCGATCGGGACAAGCAGTACTGCCGGGGCATTGCCGAGCAGGAGGTCACCCGTAAACACACCAGGATCTGTGATGAAATTGACCTCTGTCTTGTACGCAAAAAAGGCTGGAAAAAAGACTGACGGCGACACGTTTCTATAATATTATATGATATCAGCTTTCTGCAAGGTCCTTCCGTCAGAGCGTGTCAAGAACCCCCGACCGCCTGCGCATGGAGGTAAAAGCCCACAGACAGGCTCCGCACCGACGACCGGGGGTCAATAAGCTGAACTTCTCACTAAAGTGCTTCTTCTCCGGCTTCACCTGTTCGAATACGATAGACCTCAGAGACAGGCGAGACGAATATCTTGCCGTCCCCTGCTTCGCCGGTACGCGCTGCCTCTATGATCGTGTTCACGATTGCCTTCACATCAGCATCTTTCACAACAATCCCCAATTGCAGCTTTGGGAGCATCTCTATCGTGTATTCACGCCCCCGGAATTGCTGCCTGAGTCCTTTTTGTTTTCCATGACCCTCAATTCTCGCAAGAGAAATGCCGGGATATCCTCGTTTCTCAAGGGCAGCTCTCACATCATCGAATTTTTCAATTCTTATTATCGCTGTTATTTTTTGCATGTCATCACCCCTCTCTATTTATTCTGGGTATAAAAATCAGGATAGGCCGAGCCACCATGTTCATATACATCCAGGCCTTTCATCTCTTCCTGAGGAGAAACCCTGATACCCATAATGGCATCCATTATTTTGAATAAGATATATCCGCATACAAAAGCCCATAATGCTGCAACACCGGCGCCTGTGACCTGAGCAATAAGCTGACCTGAACCGCCTCCATAAAGAAGGCCGGTTGCAAAAGGTGCATCTGTTGAATAATTGCCGTACGTGCCGTCTGCAAATATGCCGACGCTTATAAGTCCCCACATGCCGTTAAAACCATGGACGGATACTGCGCCTACGGGATCGTCAATCTTCAGCTTTTCAAGCCCGTATACGCCGATAACCACGATTACTCCGGCTATCAACCCGATCACTACCGCAGCCCATGCCTCCACCCATGCACATGGCGCGGTTACGGCGACAAGACCCGCAAGAATACCGTTAAACATCATACCGACATCATATATTTTTGTTTTTATAAGAACAACTATCAGCGCAGCAAATCCGCCTGCCGATGCAGCGAGCAGGGTATTGACCGCTATCACCGATATTCTCAGGTGGTGCGCGTTGAAGGTGGATCCCGGGTTAAAACCGAACCATCCAAACCAGAGTATGAAAACTCCCAGAGCTGCCAGTGTTATGCTGTGCCCGGGGATGGCATTCGGTTTTCCGTCCTTTGTAAATTTGCCGAATCTCGGCCCAAGGACTATTGCCCCTGCAAGTCCAAACATCCCGCCTATTGTATGCACAACACCTGATCCTGCAAAATCAAGATGTCCCATGCCGAAGGGCAGCGTCGAAAGCCATCCTCCGCCCCACACCCAGTGGCCGTAGATCGGATAGATCAGGATGCTGATGAATGCACTATAGATCAAATAGGAGGAGAATTTCAGACGTTCCGCCACAGCGCCCGAGACTATGGTTGCGGCAGTTGCACAGAATACCATCTGCCAGAAGAAATCAAGGTACTTGCCGACATCGTATTGCGCACCGCTTAAGAACAAAGGGCCGCTGCCGAAAAGCCCCCCGACATCTGCGCCCTTCAATATCGTATAACCAATAACAAAAAAGGCGAGGGAACCGACGACAAAGTCAATTGTATTCTTTGCCATTAAATTAGCGGCATTCTTTGCCCGGCAAAAACCTGTCTCGACCATTGCAAAGCCTGCCTGCATGAACATAACCAGAAAGCCGCAGACCAGAACCCAGACATAATCGACCGGCGCCTGCGCATTTTCCGCCAACGTCTTTACGCCGAAAGGATCCGGTTCGCCGGCAAACGTTGTAACGGCCAATCCCAACATCATAATCAATAACAACACAACTAAGCCCTTTTTCATTGTAAACCTCCTTTATGTATAAAACTGCTCTTCTGGCTTACCGCTCGAAAAATCAGCGGGAACCGATATGCAGACAACGTTGTCTGATTGCTGATGTGCCTGTCCGATCAGGACTTTGCTGCTTCGCTGCAGGGGAAAGGGCTCTGTGCAGATCACGGATGACCTGCCGGGCCCTGAGAACACCGTGTTTCTCAGAAACTGAAGATGAAGTTCGCACCTCCCACGAAGACCGTACCGAGGTATCCGTTGGGATTGTATGAAACGGCGCCGATCTTCTTCTTTGCATCGCCGGACAGCGGGAACCAGTACTGGGCAACCGGCTGGAATGAGATGGCCTTTGTAATGGGGATGGTAAACCCGGCCTTCACCATGCCGTCATGGAACCCTTTGTATTTCGACCCGGTATATCCACCGGTAGATTCCTCGTATGTCTTCCAGTACCTGTTCTGTCCGATAAAATAGCCGGCCGACGCACCGAGATCAAGGGTCACGTCCTTGTACACCGGGATCGAATGGGAGAATGAAAGGTTTATGTAGGTGCCGGTATACTCCGTGATGTCCTGGTTGATGGCCAGGGTCGGCTTTGTGAGTATATCGTACGTTGCGCTGATGAAAAGCTCTTCGGTCTCATTCGTATACTTCGTGTTGTAGTAGATGTATCCGCCTGTGAGGGAGAGCTTGTCAAAGGCGCGGGTATAGCTGAGTGTCAGATCGGTCTCGTTGAACCACTTCATCCCGTCCTTACCGGAGGCGCTCGGAAAATAGGACTGCGTATCGTGGGCGTTGCTGTCCACGTTGCCCCAGTAGGTGGCCGAAAAACCCTTAAAAGAGGCGGTAACGGCAGGTTGAACCACAAAGCTGCCCCTGCTCAACTCATAGCCGCGGAACACGTACTTATTGAATACACCGAGGGTTACACTGCCGGTCACCTTTTCTTCGGGTGCCTTCTCCGGCGTCCCGGCTTCTGCAACCTTAGTCTCCGGTGGTTTTGCCTCCCCGGCAAAAAGACCGGTCACCGTGATAGAACATAATAGAAACACTGCACACATAAGAATTTTAACACGCTTCATCTGGAACCTCCTGTTAATGTAATAAAGTGTAGTTGCCCGATGCCAAACTATTCATCACCTCCTCTCTTTACCGGAAATAAAAAAGACGTCCTGAACCGTCATTGGTTCAAAGACGCCTGCGTCCCGGTCTGTTCCTCAAAAAAAAAACAGCGTTCGAATCTTTTACTCGAACGCCGTTGTTATATTACACACCTTTGTGTTTTTACCCTTACTCCGGGTATTTGTTTTCTAAAAAAGTACAAGTAAGGAATTTATTGGCCTGTTAA
>JAQTNJ010000075.1 GCA_028713955.1 Syntrophorhabdaceae bacterium | reverse complement strand
GGCATAGGTTTTCCTGTACAACGCGAGAATGTCCTTTGTTGCGGAATGTTCTTTCAGCCTGCCATAGACCGTTGTAAGAATACCCCTGCTCATCGGCAAAAGATGGGGAACAAAGGTGACCTTCATCAAGGCAAACTTGTTCACCTCTTTCTGGATCTCCGGTTCATGGCGGTGGACACCGACATTATATGCCCTGAAACCTTCCGATACCTCACAGAACATGCTCCCCGGCCTGGTTTCCCGTCCGGCTCCGCTCACGCCGGATTTGGAATCGATAAAGATATCGCCGGTGATCAAACTGTTCTTCAACAGGGGATAGACCGCGAGGATGGCGGAGGTGGGATAACAACCGGGGTTGCCTATAAGCCTTGCCCCCTTTATCCTGTCCCGGTAAAGTTCAGGCAATCCATAGACCGCTTTCGGGATCAGTTCCTTGGCAACGTGAGGGATGTAAGCCTTTTCATAAACAGCGGTGTCTTCAAACCGGAAATCAGCGCTGAGGTCAACGATTATCGCCTTGCCATCGTAAAGCCTCCGTGCCATTTCCATCGAGCTCCCATGGGGCAGGCACAGGAAGTAGACATCACACTTGCCGGCATGGTCCCCGTCGGTCGGTTCCAATGTCTCTTCGAAGACCCCCTTAAGGAGAGGAAACACCCCGGATATCTTTTTGCCCTTATAAGTGTTTGATGTGATTAAGGTAATCTTTGCATCAGGATGGGCGAGGAGCGTGGATATAAGTACAAGACCTGTATATCCCGTAGCGCCAACAATACCAATCTTCTGCATGAAGGATTATCTCTTTGAGAACTGGAAGCTTGCCCTTGCCGCCTTCTTCCCGTATTTCTTTCTCTCTTTCACCCTCGGATCCCTGGTAATGAGTCCCTGTTTTTTAAGGGTGACCCTGAGATTAACGTTGAATTCCAACAGGGCCTTGGCAATCCCATGGCCCAATGCCCATGCCTGGGCAGGAATACCGCCGCCATATATGTTCGCGGTAACGTCGAATTTGCCGATATTACCGGTGAGTACAAAAGGCTTTGCGACCATCAACCGCCATTCTTCGAGTGGAAAATACTCTTCAAGTTTTTTTCCGTTGATGATAAACTCGCCTGCACCTTGTTTTAACCATACCCTTGCTACTGCGGTTTTTCGTTTCCCTGTTGCATAGTACCTTTTTTCAGGCACCTCGTACCTCCTTCAATATAATCTCTCTGGGCATTTGCGCTTTGTGAGGGTGTTCACTTCCCTTGTACACCTTGAGCTTCTTTAATAGCTGTCTCCCCAGATTGTTCTTGGGCAGCATGCCTTTCACGGCATAGATGATGAGCTCTTCCGGTTTCTTTTCAAGCAGTGTCTTCGCATTCACCACTTTGAGACCACCCGGGTAGCCGCTGTGTTGGTTGTATGTTTTCTGGAAAAGCTTTCTGCCGGTAAGCTTTATCTTTTCGGCATTGATCACAACGATAAAATCTCCCACATCCATGTATGGTGTGAATGTCGGTTTCTCTTTGCCTCTGAGAATACTTGCAACCCTTGCCGCAAGTCTGCCGAGGGCTTCCCCCTCTGCGTTCACTACATACCAGTCTCTTGTAACGTCATCTGCTTTCGGAAAATATGTCTTCATTATCTCACCTGGAAAAAATTTGTTTACGATAATATATTTAGGGGTTTAAGTCAAGGAAAACTTTCAAACGTCCTGTCTTCATCAGGGCTTTCGTCATTGCCGTTAGATCCACCGTTATCTTTCAATGCCAATAATACAAAGTTATTCTCTCTGTCGCCTTTCCTTTTCTTATCCTCGATGCGCACAATGGAGACCTCCGCGGGTCCAAGGGCTTCCCTTAATTGTTCCAGAAATATCCCGTCAGTTATGATGAAACCCTCCGGATGGCTTTTTAAAAAAACATTCGCGTCTTCGACTGAATTGAGGTTTTTCAGATACCCGGGGCGGTTCAGGTAGAAAACAAGGGACGAATTCCTGACCTTGAAAAAGGCTATGTCGCTGTCATCCACCCCCTTTAATTCCTTGACAACGGCGGCGCAAAAGGGACGTAATGTCCTCTTCTGCTCGGCAATGGCCATACCAACCGTAAAGGTCCATATCTCAACACACCAGATCAGTATAAGAAGCAATCCCATACCATGCCGGAATTTCCCCTTCCATAGCCATACAACCGTTGTTACGCCTCCCGCAAAGGCCGCGGGGCCGACGATCAACTGCGAAACATGCCTGGGCATATCACCCTGGAAATAGGCATAGATCATCGCGGCGCCGCCAAGGACAGGGACGATACCGGTAATCCCGGCTGCTGCCTGCATGGCCCTCTTCCGGATCAGCCCGTTGTTGCCGAACCATTGCGAGAGGGCCCGCCCCGTAATAAGGGCAAGGGCAGGCACAAGCGGCAGTATATAGTAGCTTCTCCTGGAACCTGATATTGTAAAGAACAGAAATATTGTCGCTGCCGATATGATAATCCAGCGGTACTGCCGGTCATATTCCTTGCCATGCATCTGCCATACTGAAGCAATGAGAAGAAGGGTCCAGGGGAGGAAAAAGACCAGCGTATGCTTCACGTAGGCATAGGGAGGTTCGATGTGGTCAAAGGGTCTGACAAATCTAAGGACATTCTCTCTCCACATCAACATCACAGAGTCCCAGGAACCTGTTGCCATGACGGGGAGGAAAAGGATAACCGCAAACAACACAGCGCCGGCACATACCCCCACAATACCTTGCCGGGACAGTATCCAGCGAAATTCAAAGAGGAAACTCGTTCTGATCCTACCCCTCGCGAGCCCTTCCTTTTTAAGCTCAGCAAAGATATTGAAGGCACCGGTAACAACCATAACCAGGAAGGCTACCGCGGGCGCAACAGGACCTTTGCAAAAGGCAACCAGGGCGCCGACACAATAGAGCATGACAAGATACCCACGGCGCCCGGCGTAACCACCGGACAGAAAGATCCACAGCATACACCAGATCCCCAGGAGATTGAATATCTCACCTGAGGCAGTCCTCGTCCAGAAGATAAACATAAAAGAGGTAAGGAGGGTCATACCCGCCAGGAAACCGGCGGCGCTTCCGAAAAGTGCCCTGCCCATCACAAAAACAAGGACGATCGTCATAATACCCGCCAGAACACCCGGCATACGGGCTGCAGTCTCAGTAACACCACCTTTCAGGGCAAAGGGGATAATGGCCCAGTAACTGAAAAGCGGTTTGTCAAAATAGACCTCGCCATTGATCGTGGGGAGAAAATAATTACCTGATTGTATCATCTCCCTGGCAACCACTGCCCAGCGCCCTTCAGACCCCCACAGCGATCGTATGGACAGACCCGGGAACAAAAGGATACAACTCAGGATAACAAGGATGATCAGCATGAGCCGGTCACGGGATGTCCACTCACCAGGGCGATTGGATGGAAGCACGTGAAAATATAGTAACAGGTCAATGCAACCGTCAAGGAAAAAACAGAGGAGAATAACCAATCACCAATAACCAAGCTCCAATTAACCACCAATATTCAATTATTCAATCACCAAACAAGGACCTTTCGCGTTGCTTCCCGTTTGGGTATTCGGTCATTTGGGTATTCGGTCATTGGTTATTGAATGTTAATTGGTTATTGATGCTTGGTTATTGGGTATTGATATTTGCCCGGTCTGTACGCCGGAGAAATGACCCAGTGGTGTCGTGCGCAGAGAAGCATCGTTGCCGGATATAGAGAATGTTCTCCAAAGGTGTCGTTGACATCGTCGACGGCCTTCCAGAGTCGTTCTTCCCTGTCAAATCCCTCGATTAAAGGAGGGCTTGCCGTGAATCTCCGGACATTAAAGGCAGAGACGCCAAGGAGCCTCACGGCGTCTTTCAACCGGACAGAATCGATCAATGCCGTGACAGTCTCGTATATTATCCTGTTGCCGGGTGTATAGAAAGGGAGTGTTATCCTCTTTGTAAAGGTCGTAAAATCAGGGTATCTCCAGGTAAGAGAGAAGCCTTTTGCAACGACCTTTTCTTTCCTTAACCTTCTTGCCACCATCTCTGAAAGCTCAAGCAAACGGGCCCTGATCATCATCCTGTCCCCGATATCCTTTTCGAAGGTCATACTGTGCCCTATCGATTTCGGCAAGTCTCCGGGGGCCTGAGCCCGGAAGGGGTCTATCCCCCGCGCCATGATGGAGAGATAATCACCCCATATCCCGAATCTCCTCCTTAATATACTGACGGGAAAATCCCTGAGCTCCCTGCAGACCGTTATCCCGAGAGTCTTTAACGCCACCCCTGTCTTTCTGCCGATACCGGGTATGCTTTCCACCGGGAGGTCCTCCATGAAGCGCTCTGTCTCTTCCTTTCCTACGACTACCAGCCCATCAGGCTTGCCGCGTTCGCCGGCTATCTTTGCAACAAGTTTATTGGGCGCGATCCCGACGGAACAGGTGATGCCGAATTGTTCACCTATCTCCCTCTTCACCGCCAAAGCGACATCCGCAGGCAAGGGGAAAAGGAGGAGGGAACCGGTGAGGTCCACAAAGAACTCATCGATGGAACAGATCTCCACCTCGGGGGTATACCGTAAAAGGATCTCGTGTATCCTTACGCAGGTGTCCACGTATTTATCGTTCCTCCCTTCCACAAAGACAATGGACGGGAGCTTCCTTACGGCCTCTCCCTTTGTCATTCCCGTTTTCACCCCTAACCTCTTCGCCTCGTAGGAAGATGCCACGATCACCGTTCTCTTGCCGCTCCCCACTACCGCGACGGGTCTCCCGCGGAGGTGCGGCCTCGACGCCTGTTCAACAGAGGCAAAATAGGCATCCATATCGACATACATGACAATCCTATCCATCTGTCTCCACCGCCTCAAGAAACCACATCAACCTTCCCTGCCGGTATGAGAGCTCATAAAGATCCTGCCCGTCAGTGACCACAAACCTGTGTATCAACTCATTGCCGTCCCTCTCGCGCCACATATAGGTGGTCTTTTTTATCTCCAGTCTCCTCCCCTTCCAGAAAAACCACTTGAGTTCCATCTTCTGCCCTTCCTTGCGGAAGACGACCCCGACCATCACCCTTTCACCTATCCTGGTAAGCATGTCGTATTATACCAAACATACGTTTGGTGTCAACAAATATCAAATACAGACCGTATTTCGTATATCGTCGTTCGTATTTCGTATATCGAGATTCTCAGGAAAACGCTCGGCGTCGGGGTACCCGCTTGCGGGTCGCCGGCGTTCGGCGATGAAACCCGTGAATCGTGAGTCGTAATTCGTAAAGGGAGAAAAACTGTACGGCACAGGAAGAGTGCGGTGTCATTGCGAGCCCGCAGGGCGTGGCAATCTCATCCCTTGGGTTTGCTTAACCTTAACCTTAACCTTAACCTGCTTTTTTGTCTGCTATCTACTAACGACTATCGACTATTCACTGCCTTTATACTATTCGGTATCCGGCGTCTTTTTCTTGGAGCGGACGACGAAGCTGATCATCATGAGGACAATGACCAGCAATAATAACGTTAGACTGCCGTAGTCGGTCTTCAGTGAAACGAGGTTCAATCTTGCCAAATAATCTTCCTTTACAACATGGATAAAGATGATAAAGAGGGCTGTTGCCCAGAATCTGGCAAATCGCGAGATCTCGTTCGCGGTTATCCGGTGTTTGGAAAACCCGTTGATGATCGCCCGCCAGCTTTTGATGGAGAAGGCGTCGGGAAAGATCTGCGGCACATCCAGGCTGTATCTCAGAAACTCTTCTCCATGGATCCCGGCAAGGACGCTCTCCTCTTTCCGGATCGTCGGCCCGTAGGACCAATAAAAGAGGAAAGGATACACAAGCAGCAGATAGACATTCCCGCTTAAGAGACAGAAAGCGGAATCAATAAGATAGTTCGCCATATAGTAAGGGTGCCTGACGACACTATAGGTGCCATCCTTACAAAGGACAACATTGCGGATCAGGACGCCTTTCGTCACATAATGGAAGAAACAGCCGAAACTCAGCAACAGAAACGAGATAAGGAGCCTGACGACATCGAGATTGTAGACAAGCGAAGAGATAAGGGCAACGATTATCGTAATATCCCGCAGGTTACTCCTGTTCAGAAAGGGATGCCTCTTGTCTTTCATGCTCTCTGTCATTATAGTTCGATATTACTCTATTGAATTGAGCTGTTCCAGTCAAGGAATTTCTCCGCATATTGCTTTTTGCGGCGCTCAATGCTATTCTTGTCAGATACTGAGAGGTTACGCCTCAGGACTTTGCAAGTAACTACAAGGCGGAAGGTGTTCCATGAAAAGATTCAAAGTGCTCATCACGGAAAACGTTGCCCCGGAAGGTATCGACATCCTGAGACAGGACCCCACCGTCGGGGTAGACATAAAGATCGGCATCAAACAGGATGAATTGAAAAAGATCCTCGGTCAATACGACGCGATCATTACAAGGAGCGGCACAAGCGTCTCTGCAAGCCTCATTGAAAACCCCGGGAAGCTGAAGATCATCGGCAGGGCGGGTGTCGGCGTTGACAATATCAACATCGAAGCTGCAAGCAAAAAAGGCATTATCGTGCTCAACGCGCCGACAGGCAATACCCTCGCAGCAACAGAGCTGACCCTCGGGATCATGCTCGCCGCAGCCCGTAAGATCCCCCTAGCAAACGACTCGCTGAAGGCAGGAAAATGGGACAGAAAACGTTTTCTCGGTATAGAACTCTACAACAAGACCCTGGGTATTGTGGGGCTGGGCAGGATAGGCAGCAACGTTGCCATCAGGGCAAAAAGCTTCGGTATGAAGGTGATCGCCTACGACCCATACATTAAGAAAAGTAAAGCAGATTCCCTCGGGGTAACACTCTACGAGAACCTCGGAGACCTCCTGAAGGAGGTTGATGTCATAACGTTCCACACGCCGCTGACAAACACCACGAAAAACATGATCACGGCAAACGAGATCTCCCTCATGAGAGATAATGTCATCTTCGTCAATTGCGCAAGGGGCGGGATCGTTAATGAGAATGATCTCTATGAGGCCCTGAAATCCGGTAAAGTCTTTGCGGCCGGTGTGGACGTCTTCGAAAAAGAACCCCCTGAAAGCAACAAACTCCTCGAACTCGAAAACGCCTTTGCCACACCGCACATAGGGGCGAATACAATGGAAGGACAGGAGGCGGTCTCTGTCATCGTTTCCGAGCAGGTCCTCAACGCCCTCCACGGCCGTCCGTACCTCAACGCCGTCAATATCCCCTTTATAATATCCCAGCTCCCCGAGCACATGCAGCTCTACTTCAACCTGACGGAAAAGATGGGAAAGCTCGCTGCCCAGATCACCAAGGGGAGACCCGAGAAGATCGCCATCGTCATGATCGGGAAAAATTTTGAAGAAGATCTCTGTGAACGGAAATTCGATGTCCCCTTCAGCTATCAGCCCTTCACTATCGCCGGCCTGAAAGGCTTCCTGGAAGTGAGCCTGAAAGAATCCGTCACCCATATCAATGCGCCATACATCGCGAAAGACAGGAATATCGTTGTCGAGGAATCGAAAACCGATCAGTTTGATAAATTCAACGATCTCATAATCTTCGTTATCAAGACAGACAGGGAAGAAACAAGCATTGCAGGTACCGTCTTCCCCGACAAACTGGGAAGGATAGTCCTTCTCGACAGGTTCCACTTAGACGTCGTACCTGAAGGAAATTTTCTCCATTTCAGGATCTTTGACCGTCCGGGGATCATAGGTAAGGTAGCTACAATCCTCGGAGACCACCATATCAATATCGCAGGATTCGGCTTGTCCCGTCAGAAAACCGGCGAAGAGGTCGCCTTCGTCTCTGTCGATGACCCCATCGGACAAAAAGTACTCGATGAGATACTGAGAATAGACGGGATGATCGAAGCAAAGGCCATTGACCTGTAACAATTAAAAACATATTTCCAAAGAGACCAAATTTTGATACACTGTAACTATGCGAAAGACAAGAAGTAAGACAAATAAGGAAAGAGGCAAAAGCAAGAACATCTTTCTCGAGATAAAAGGGGAGAACAAAGATAAGGGGAAAAAGACAAAAGGGTTCACCCTCCTCTATTTCATCATCGCTTTTATTGCCATCGTCGCTATCAACAGCTACTTCTTCAAAACAGAGGTAAAGACTGTCCAGTACAGCGAATTTAAAGAACTGATAACCAGAGGGAAGATAAGCGACCTCGTCATCGATACCGAAACGATACAGGGCACTCTCACCCTTGAGGACGGGAAAAAAACAAAATTCCTCACAAGCAGGGTGGAGGACCCGGACCTCGTGAAGGATCTTCAAAAAAACAATATCAAGTTCACCGGTCAATATGAAAACAAGTTCATAAAGGCGATCATTGCCTGGGTGCTTCCTTTTGCCATTATCATACTCATCTGGAACCTGCTCATGAAAAAAATGGGCGGAGCTCCGTCGGGTATTCTCAATTTCGGTAAAAGCAGGGGCAAGATATACGGTGAGGATGAGATCAAGATCACCTTCGACGATGTGGCGGGGGTCGATGAAGCAAAAGAGGAGCTCAAAGAGATCATTGAGTACCTTGATTACCCGCAAAAATTCCTTGATATAGGCGGCAAGATCCCAAAAGGGATTCTTCTCGTCGGACCCCCGGGGACCGGCAAGACCCTTCTCGCCAAGGCCGTTGCCGGTGAGGCAAAGGTGCCTTTCTTCAGCATGAGCGGATCGGATTTCGTTGAGATGTTCGTGGGCGTCGGCGCTTCACGCGTCAGGGACCTCTTTGCGCAGGCACAGGAGAAATCACCCTGTATCATCTTCATCGACGAGCTTGATGCCCTCGGAAAGGCACGGGGCATGAATCCTCTTTCATCTCACGATGAACGGGAACAGACACTCAATCAGCTCCTTGCGGAGATGGATGGTTTCGATACCAAGGCCGGTGTCATCATTGTGGGGGCGACAAACAGACCGGAGATCCTTGACCCCGCGCTCCTGCGTCCAGGGAGGTTTGACCGGCATGTCCTTGTGGACAGACCTGACATCAAAGGCAGGGAAGAGATACTGAAGGTACACATCCGTGACGTAAAAATGGCCAAGAATATCGACCTGAAGGTCATAGCCGCACGTACTCCCGGGTTCGTGGGCGCAGATCTTGCGAATCTGGTCAATGAAGCGGCGCTCCTTTCAGCACGGAAAGGCAGGACCTCGGTGAGCATGGAGGAATTCGAAGAGGCCATCGACAGGGTAGTGGCAGGGCTTGAAAAAAAGAAAAGGGTTATGAGCAAGCGTGAGAAGGAGATCGTTGCCTACCATGAGACAGGCCACGCCCTGATGGCTGAATTCCTCGAAACAACAGACCCTGTCCATAAAATCTCGATCATACCGCGAGGTATTGCCGCCCTTGGTTATACCCTGCAGCTTCCCACGGAAGACAGGTATCTCATGACCCGGCAGGAGCTCCTTGACCGCCTCTGCGTTCTCCTCGGTGGAAGGGTGGCAGAGGAGATAGTCTTCGAAGAGATCTCGACAGGGGCTCAGAACGACCTCGCACGGGCAACGGATATCGCAAAATCAATGGTAAAAGAATACGGGATGAGCGAAAAGCTGGGTCATATGACATTTGAAAAGGAACGGAGACCGCTTTTTCTCGATATCAGTCCATCCTTGGGAGGGAAGGATTACAGCGAAGCGACCGCAAAGGACATCGATGCGGAAGTAAAGAGGATTATCGAAGAGTCTTATATCAGGGTAAGGACCCTTCTTACTGAAAAAAGGGCGTCCCTGGAAAAGGTCGCCCGGACGCTGCTCGATAAAGAATCGATCGATGGAGAAGAACTGAGGAGACTGCTGAAAGAAAACGGGGAAACGAATGAAACCAACGAACCTGGAGAAAAAACAGATTGACCTTGTAAAAGAATCGATCTGTGTATACGAAAAATGCATGGAATGCAGGGGGCTCTTTAAGGCCGGACAGCTTGGCTTCACAAGCATTGAGGATTTTGTCGACGACAGGGGAAAAAGCTGTCTTTACCGCCTCAAGGAGATGTGCCATGAGCTTTATCGAAACTCGGATGACGCGAGTTATAAGGAAAAATTATATGATATAACTGTTGGTTATATATTTCACGAAGCAATGAAGATAAGGGAAAACCTTTACCAGCTTGAGTACTATAAACCGCATTATGACATCGCCGTCCAGGAACTCACCGAGAAGGAAAAGAGGATCGTCCACGATATCAGCATTCTGATCAAAAAGGCTGAGATAAGGCTCAGAGAAGGCCTCAAGGAAACCAGGTCACTCCTCAATGAACTCGTTGAACAGCTCAAGGACCTTATCATCGCATACCGCAGCAACTACCTGCTGCCGCGCTTCATCTTCGAAAATGAAAAATCACTTGTCAGGATATACGGCAAGAAGGGTTTTAAGGAACTTCTCATGGTTATGTATTCAGACGGAAAGCTGCTCCTGTACTTCAACGCAGCCCGCAGTTATCTCGAAAGCGAATATTATGACCTTGCGCGGAAGTTGTTTCATAGAATTACACGACTTGACAACAAAAACAGGGAAGCATTATTTTTATATCAGTATGCATCAGCGTTTAATTTTTACTTTAAGAATATGTTTACGAAGGCTATGATGTTTGCTGAAAGCGCACTCTCCATGGATATAGACGATACAATAAAAAAACCTTACAGAGGAACTCTGCAGAAACTGTTAACCGATCTCACGGGAGAGATCAAGAAGAAAAAAGAAAGCGCAAGGAGGGGATACTGAATGCCTATATACGAATTTACCTGTGACAAGTGCGGCAAGGATTTTGAAATGCTGGTCTTCAAAAACGATGAGCCTGAATGTCCTGCCTGCGGTTCAAAAAACCCGGTCAGGAAGATGTCATCCTTCGGATTTTCTGTTGGCTACAAATTCAAGTCATCTTCATCGGGCACAGGCTCTTCCTGTGCAACTTGCGGCTCCTCAAACTGTTCGAGCTGTTCATAATCCCTTGGGAGGGATCAATACGGTGTCGGGATGTCCCTCGCAAGCACGCTCATTGCGAAAGGCAGTGAATAGTGAACGGTGAAAGGCTCTCGTAATTCGTGAATCGTAATTCGTAATTGGATGAACCCTGTGAAAGGTGAAATATGGATTATATCTTAAGGTCGCTACGTCACTTCGCTCCTCGCACTTTGTGCTTTTCCAATTACGTCTCACGAATTACGAATTACGGTTGTTCTCGCCTAACGCTTCACGACTTACGGGTTTTTCGATATACGATATACGAAATACGGTATACTATCATCGGGATAATTCGTAAAACCCGCATAGCATGAACCTCGTCGGCAAAGTCAAAAAAACCATAACAAAGGAAGATCTCATCGAGGAAGGCGACAATATACTCCTCGGCGCATCAGGCGGCATAGATTCAACAGTTCTTCTCTTCGTGCTGCTGAAGATCGCGCAGCAGATCCCCTTCAAGCTGGGCCTGGCTCATGTAAACCACGCGTTGCGTGGTGAGGAATCCGAGAGAGATGAAGATTTTGTGAAGGATCTCGCCCGCCGTTTTTCGCTCCCCCTTTACACCAAAAAGGTTAATGTGAAAGGGTTCGCATCCTCCTCCGGTCTATCATTGCAGCATGCCGGAAGAGAGTTGCGGTATGCCTTTTTCAACGATATCGCGAAAACATATCATTACAATAAAATTGCAATTGCGCATACCCTCGATGACCAGGTAGAAACCTTTCTCCTGAGGATCATCAAGGGAACGGGGATCCGGGGACTATCCTCTATTCCTATCAGGCGGGGAGCCATCATAAGGCCATTCCTCTCTACATACAGGTCAGAGATCGAAGAATACGCACGGCAAAATGCAGTGCCCTTTGTTGCTGATTCCTCAAACGAAAAGATCATCTATGAGAGAAATTTCATCCGCAGAGAGGTCATCCCGGTCATGGAAAAGTTGAACCCTGCCCTGAAAGAAAAGATATTTTCACTGCTTCAGGACATGACTGCGATTAATCGCATCTTCGATAAGCGATCAAAAACGTTTCTCGCGGAGAAGAAACAGGACCGCGACAGAGAAAGTCTCTTCAGCATAGACACGCTGGCTGATATGGATGAAGAGACGAGGTTCAGGGTCTTGTCCGATACGCTCACTTCCATAGAACCACGATTCATTCCATTGCGAAAACATATCCTTTCGATAGAAAAGATCATGAGAGCAAAGAAACCGAACCTGACCATTATCCTTCCTCATAACCTGAAGGTAAAAAAGGTTTATACAACCATGGTGTTTACGCAAAAACCATTACGCATACCCACAGCGGATCAGGTTCAGGTCACGACCGGTAAAAATATCCTGGAACCTTTCAATATCTCTCTGAACATCGGGACACAAAAAAGTACATCCGCTATTAAGCTGCAGGATCACGATATTGCCCTTTTCGACAGGGAAAAGGTCGGGAATATCTCTGTCAGAACTTTTCGTACGGGCGACCGGTTCTTTCCCCTCGGCATGGATAACCCCGTCAAACTGAAAGATTTCTTCATCTCCAGCAAGATCCCCAAAGAGGAAAGGAGATTTATCCCTCTCCTCCTCTCCGATAAAGACATCATATGGGTCATCGGTCACAGGATCGACAACAGATACAGGGTTACAGAAACAACGCGGGAGATATTGAGGGTTACGGTCGCTCCGCTATAAGCGATTAGCTTTCAGCTATCAGCGGCCAAACAACAGCTCATGGCTCCTGGCAAATTCTAAATCCGAATATCTAAATACTAAACAAATTCGAATGTTTAAAATTCAAAATGTATTTTAATATTTCGATTGACATTCGATCATTGATTATCGGATATTATTTTTTTATTAATTATAAAGTGGCCATGAGTGATTATGCTGCACGAAAGAGCCGGCAAAGAGAATACTGAAAACACAACGGCGTGTCTGATAAAGGCAAACTCTTCAAACAATTTCTTCAAGATCAAGATACGGGAGATCATCATTAAACCAAAGGAGTTTTAATATGCTATCAAAAAGAGCGGCATCACTTAAGCCATCACCAACGTTAGCCATATCAGCAAAAGAAAAGACCCTGAAAGCACAGGGTATCGACATTGCGGGGTTCGGGGCAGGAGAACCTGATTTTGATACACCCGAGCACATCAAAAAGGCTGCCGTAGACGCCATCAACGGAGGCTTCACAAAATATACGCCTGCTGCCGGGATGGAACAGCTCAAAGATGCTGTCATAGAAAAGTTCAAGCGCGATAACGGGCTCGAGTTCAAGCGCGATGAGGTAATCATTTCCTGCGGCGGGAAACACTCTCTCT
>JAQTNJ010000074.1 GCA_028713955.1 Syntrophorhabdaceae bacterium | reverse complement strand
TCCTCGGAGAAAAGATAAAGGAGAATATACCGTCGAATTGAATATCTTCTATGAGATCCATGGTTTTTCTGAAATCTTCCTCATCTTCGCCGGGAAAGCCGACGATGCAATCTGCCGTGATGGCCACCTCGCGGCACCTGTCTCTCAGCGCCCTTACCTTTGCGATGTATTCATCCGAGCTGTAACCCCGGTTCATGAGATTCAGGATCTTGTCCGAGCCGGACTGAAAGGGGAGGTGGATGTGCTCGCAGAGCTTTTCCAGTCTTCCGAAGCAATCGATCAGTTCCGGGGAAAGGTCCCGGGGATGGGAAGTGACGAACCGGATCCTTTCTATACCATTGATGCCGTTGATCTCGTGCAGCAGTTCCGGGAAGGAGATGTCGTCCCTCGTGTTGTTGTAGGAATTCACGTTCTGCCCGAGCAGCGTAACCTCTTTTACCCCCTTGTCTCCGAGCGCGGCGATCTCCCGGAGGACATCGCGGCTGTCCCTGCTTGCCTCTCTCCCTCTCACGTAAGGCACTATGCAGTAACTGCAGAAGTTGTTGCACCCTTTCATGATCGTCACGTAGGCCTTGACCGTGCCTTGTCCGTATCCCGGTCTTACGAGGAGGGCGCCGTTGCACCCGTTCTCGGAAAAATCGAGGAACGGTCCGCCGAGCAATGCCCGGTCAACGGCCTCTTTGATCTTATGGATGTTCGAAGGACCAAGGGAGAAATCAATAAACGGCAATCGCTGCAGTATGTTCTCTTGCTCCATCTGGGCTATACAACCGGTGACCCCGATGAGCGTACCTTTTTTCTTTTTGACGGCGCTCAGTCTGCCCATGAGACTGTAGAATTTTTGCTCGGCCTTTTCCCGTATGCAGCAGGTGTTGACGATCACGACGTCGGCATCTTTTGCATCCTCAACCTGCTCCATGCCCTCGATGGCAAGGAGGGAGGCCATCTTCTCCGTATCGTGCTCGTTCATCTGGCATCCGAAATTTTCAATATGGAATTTCATCATACCTTCCGCCGTCAATCAGTGCAGCGGCAGCGGCAATCATCAAAAGGATGAAAGCCGTCTGCTGAAAGCTGAATGCTGCTTTTCATACACCGTTTCCGAAATGCTCTCTGTATTTTTTCATTGACCGCATGGCGGTCATGTCCAGATCCATCGGGGTTATTGATACGTATCCTTTCTCAATTGCGTAGAAATCCGTTCCCCTGATGTGTTCGTAGTTTTCGCCGTTGCCGCCGATCCAGTAATACGCGCCGCCTCTCGGATCAACCCTCTCAACTACTGTATCATTATATATCCTTTTTCCGAGTCTTGTCACCATAAAACCTTTGACCTGTTTTGCCGGAAGGTTGGGGATATTGACGTTAAAAAAGGTATTGTCCGGGGCCGCGACGTCACAGATTTTGCCGATTATCCTTTCAACGATTTTTGCCGCGTCATCGAAACGAAAATTATCCCTCGCGCAGAGGGATGCCGCCATGGAGGGTATCCGCATAAATGCGCCTTCCTTTGCGGCGGCCACCGTCCCGGAGTAGTTTACGTCCTGACCCATGTTGGGGCCTTTGTTGATCCCGGAGATGATGAGATGCGGGGCTTGTTTCAGTATTACCTTGACCCCGAGATATACGCAGTCGGCAGGGGTTCCGTTCGTTGAATAGATACCGCCTGCAATCTCTTTTATCCTCAGCGGTTTGTGGAGGGTGATCGCATGCGCGACACAGGTCCTTTCCCTCTCGGGAGAGATAATGCATATGTCGTGTTTTTTGATGAGATGCTTCCTGAGGGTCAGGATACCCTCGGAATTTACGCCGTCATCATTTGTTAAAAGGATTAGCAAGCGAACACCAACCAAAATAGAATCGGGGCGACGGGATTTGAACCTGCGGCCTCCTGCACCCCAAGCAGGTGCGCTAAACCATGCTGCGCTACGCCCCGATAGTATAAAACTATATAAGATTGCAGGGCAAAAGTCCACTCTTTTGAGTATACCCACAAACGGCTCATAGCTGATAGTTCATGGCAAAAGTAAAAAACCAGCGGGCATACTCCTTTTCCAGGTCAAACATATGGCTTTCAATGTAAGGTTACGTATAGTGGATGAAATAGTGTATAATAATTATAGGGAAGGAAACTCAACGAAATGGGGGTAAAAGTCGTACGGCACGAATAATGGCCTGCCTGTTCAGCACGGCCTTTGTGCCTTTGGTTATTAGCAGGGAAATCTGATTTGTGAAGGGGGCAAAAGTCATGAAACTAAAAATAGCTGTTTTAACAGGTGGAGGAGACTGCCCCGGCCTGAATGGTGCGGTCAAATGGGTAACAAAAAGTGTTCTTGATCCAAAACTCGCTGAGAAGCGATCTGTTTCTTTTGAAGTTATCGGTGTTGCTGACGGTTGGAAGGGATTGGTAGAGGTTGATCCTGACGATCCGAAAAGCTGCGATCGATACCTCAAGCGTCTGGATGAAGAGATCGTTCGAACATGGGACCGGTATGGCGGGACAAACTTAGGGACCTCACGTACAAACCCGTTCAATCCGAAAAATGATCGTTCTGAAAAATTAATTGATAATATTAAAAAGCTCGGGATAGACGCACTTGTTGTGCTTGGCGGAGAAGATACGCTTGGTGTTGCCTATAAATTGCACAAACTGGGCATCAAGACAATAGGCATTCCCAAGACCATTGATAATGACCTTACAGGGACCGAATATTCGCTCGGTTTTGATACCGCTGTTAATGTGATTATGGAGGAAATTGATCGGCTGAGAACCACCGCAGGTTCTCACGGCCGGATCTTTGTTGTCGAAACAATGGGACGTCATGCAGGATGGCTCGCCCTCCACGGAGGTGAGTGCAGCGGTGCATATATTATTTTGATACCCGAACACCATTTTGATATGGGCAAGGTATGTGAACTTCTTCGTGAACGAAGGGGACGGGAAATAAAATATTCGATTATTGTCGTTTCTGAAGGGGCGAAACCTTCGGGACAGCATGAATTCCTGAGAAACGGTAAGATAGACGAATTCGGTCACCCCTCACTCGGGGGAATAGCGAGTTATATAGCTGGTGAGATTGAAAAACAAACAGGATTCGAATCGCGCCATCTCATCCTGAGTCATTTACAGCGTGGAGGATCGCCATCCGCACGTGATCGTTTAATGGCCAGATGGTTTGGTATTGCCGCTGCTGATATGATAATCAACGAGGATTTTGGACGCATGGTAAGTCTTGTACGGGGTGAAATTACAAGCGTTCCCATGAAAGAGATCATCAATAACTTGAAACTTGTTGACGTGGAAAGATATTATGATACCGAAAGGTATAACGGCCGCAGATCGATAATGTAGTGAGATTGTGAACTTTTCTGGGTTTGATTATTTTTTTTGGTGTTTTTACCTACGAAGTGTGGAGCTTCGCGATTTCGCAAAGGCAAGGATTACGAATTGTAAGGAAGTGTGGTAGTGGCTCATGTGAACCAGTAGCTCGTAAATAACATATCGGAAATGGTGGTATTAATATTGACATCCCCAACGGCTCCCCTGACATCAAAAGCATTTCCCATCAGGGGTGTACAAGTTTTAATGACAGTTCTAACTCCTCGGTCTTGCTATTCTCCAGAAAATCAAGATATTCAATGAATTCTCTCCAGTTTGATCTAGAAAAAAGTCGTGTGCCAAACCGGTCGGCAATTCCAACTCGCTTGTCAGTTGCGATCTCGAACATTGTGCTATCAATGAACATTGCATGGCAATATGGTGCATAAAGCGAAATAAACTGAATATCATAAAATAAACCGCGAAGGCGTTTTTTAGCCTTTTCGGGGTTTTGATACTGTCCTCTCTCTACGCGCTCTTTCAGTCCAGCAAAGAGACCGGCTTCTATCCATACCTGTGGGACTTGTCGAAAATATGTTGACTGAAAATAGGCCATAATGTGTTTCAGTCGAAATGAGAAATCCATTTCATTACAATTCCATGCTAGGAGACTCTCAACGACTTGTGAGTCGATAGGTGCATAAAGCCTTGCCATAAGATCACCACTTGCAGCACGTTTGCTCATATCAAAATATAATTGTAAGTAGATGTTCGCACACTCGGCCATCTCTATTGATCGATGCTCTTCGAAAGTGGTGGTGCTATTTCGCCAAACTTGGAATAGGTTTATGAGTCCCGAGACTGCTTCCTGTTTGCTCTTTCGGACGGCTTCAGCATCTTGTGGCATCCGTGAAACATCGATCCAGAAATAATCGTCCCAGTCGTTAATATCGGTCTTCAGAGCGTCTCCAAGTTCTACCTGGAATTCCGTACCATCCCTTTTGAGAAAACGTTCAAATCCTCGAATTATTTGAGCGTGCTTCACTCTGTATTCAGGATAGAATTCATGTCCTCTTGAAGTTCGCTTGATAAATTCCCAGAGGCTATTTTGCTGTGGGTCCCTCCATTGAAGGGTTTCTGTTTCATGAGTGCGAGAGTATGGGCAGACAACAACTTGGTCATGGGCAAGCCTGCCAATACGTTCAGCAGCGTTCACAAACTGAGACAAGTTCCTCCGAAAAGCGTGAGAAAGAAAAAATTGATCGAGGTACAGGATTGCCTTAGACAGAGGAGGAAGAGGCCATTGCACTGAATATTTGCAGTGGAGGCAGCCCTGAAGTAGTATATCGTTCGAAATAGAAACATTTCCAAACGACTCCTTGGCGCCGCATCCCGGACATTTACCTATGATTCGCGTGACAAGCACGATCTTTATCCCCTAACAGCCTTATGCAGAGAAAGTCCCTATGATATGCTATTAATTACCACTCATATTATCGCATTTCAAGCGAAAGCTGACGGGTGTGGATGACAGGAAGAAGACCGTACTTGAAAACACCTACTTATGGAGCATGGGGTATACAATGACAAGTATATTACTGAAAGAAATGAAGCCTTGGCTTGCAGTCGCGTAGTAGATATATTGTGAACCTTTGCTAATTATTAATTAGTTAAGACTGGTTGGCAAAGTCCTTGATAAAACTTGGGAAATATCTATCTCTCAATAAAAACATAAGAAACAGAATGGCCCTATCTCGGACTGAAATCGAGTTTTGTTTCCGCTCATGTTGAATCATACGACTATATTCGTTTTTGAATTTAATGGAAAAGTCAGGATCAAACGATGTTACTATTTCCCTATGATTGTAGGTGTACAAAGCATCATCGGACAGTATGTGGTAAAATTCTAGGGCCACTCCAACTGCTTTTAGGTCATTGGCAATATGCTCGAATAATGATTTGTCTCCAAGCAGATAGGCCATATCGAGTAGGGCGCAAGCTAGAAAACTCGATGTCTCTTTTTGAAACGAGAGGCCAGTCAAGTATTCTGACAATAGCTGTTCAAATTCTTCCTGTCGAGAAGAACCAATTGGACTAATTCCAATATCTTCATGTCTGTCACATAACCATACACAGACGTTGTTAAGAAATATACGGAGACGTTCAGTTTCGCCCAGCTTCAAAAGAACCAAAGAAATAAGAACAACAGAGATTGCATAGTTATTGCTCAAAACATAACAACACCCCTTCTCTTCCTTTAGGATTCTCAGAAAAAGTGATTCTATCTCTTTCAAAGGTTTTACCGATGTAAGTATGTGGAGAGAAAACACCTCTAACGTTCTGAGACAGGATGAAGGATAGTAAAAGATCTTAAAAAAACCTTCGCCATAAAGGTCTAGTGGTTCAGTATCCCTACTCTTGCTTTCCACAACCCTTAAAAGTGTTGTGGAAATTTCATCAAAATACATCTCGATGGCCTCTCGGTAACTGTTGTATGATTCGTTTTTAAGAAGAGTCCTAACAAGAGCAGATAAGACGAGAGTAGCCTCATATTGTTTTCCCTTATCCATCAATAATTTGGAGAAAAAATATGATTCAAAAAGAACTTGCAACTTGTTGAGTGAATTATTCCAATCCAGCTCCAGCCAATGTTTTGTGTATTCTTCAATGTTGAAAGAGTCGATAGAATCATTGTTTGTTATTTGTGAATAGAAGTGAAAGAACCTGCCTACCAGCTCTGGTGATCGATGCAGCTCAAAGAAAGGTTCTATTCCACTGATAAGAAAGTCAGAAGTGAGCTTCTGCCTTTCCCACGTTTCAATCGGAAGTGATTTGAGTGTTTTGTCTACGAACCTATTGAACTCCTGGAAAGCAATAGCAGCAGGTTGCAGCAAACTGCCTGAGGTAACAAACACAACCTGATAAGGCAGGCTTGAGTCAAAATTAGGATGCGAGAGTTTGTTTATACATGCTTCAATAAGTTGCGGTCGAACATCGTCTCTAAACTTTCCCAAGTTAACATCTCCTGCTTTCAACTGAAATGAGTACTGAATATCTGTTGCGCCGGTTCTCATTTTCGCGATAATGTCTTTTCCGAATTCTGTCCCACCGTGGGTTAGATGAATGTCGTAGAAACCCTTTAATTCTAATAATTGCATAAAAGGGAGAAATAGCTGAAGTTCCTTAGTCGAGGTAAGATAATCTTCGATAACACTTTTTAGCATAGAATGTTTTCTTCTTGGCCTCCATTATCTTTTTTTGACGGTCTCTCTGTTCCTTTGAAAACTTGGTCTTCTTGATTTTCTCAACTAGTTCTGGCCCCGCTACGATAGAAGGCATGATTGCCTCTCCTGCATCATTAAAAGTAATTTCAATCTTTTCCATCATATCCAAAAACATGTCTACAGAAAACGGTTTCCCAGCTGCATTGACAACGTTTCCTGTAAACTCAGTTATTTTACCTACAGATTCAAACATCATTTTATGAACCTCGATAATAAACTCCGTAGCAATCTTGTTAATGACCACAGCAAACTCTTCGATTCTATAGTTCTTAACATCTTCGAGGCGGACTTCTGCGGTAGCCGACATTATCTTCAATGGTCTGATAAGTTCCTTATCCGCACGGGCATATCTAGTACCACCACCGTGAAGTGTTTTGCGTGTATGTATATCTTTCAGAAGGGAATCTTCGGACATTAGATGTTCGTAATATTTTTTCAGTATGTAATTCTCGACTGCTCGTGGATTCATTTCTGTACAATATCCTTATTTTTCAAGGGTGGTATGGAGGAGTCCATTTTCCATCGAAAAGATTTAACTTGAATCTTGACCAAAGCTTTTGCCCTTATACTCGCCATTTTTTACATTTTCTGTTCGTTCCCGAGAGATGTCAAGGAGAATTTATCTGTGTAGTAGAATACCATGTGAAGTGTCGTATTTAAGGCAGAAACCGCACTGCGCGAATTGCAGGAAGGAACGGGTGGCCAGTGCACCTACTTATCAAGCATACGACGCGCAAAAATAAGTTGTAGAGTACGGAAAGAAAAGAGTATAACGCAACAATCAGCCAAGAGTGTAACGAGTCGGCTTGACGCGGTGTAAGCCATTACATCAGCTTAAAGTTTTGGCAAATTCGTACATCTCATTCCAAAGCTCACACCCATCCCACCAATCGTAGAAATCAAAAGAAAGCTCTTTACCGTTCATACTTGGTTCTATAGTTTTGCTTCTCCAAGTAACTGGTAGCCGCGCTAAATCATGTTGTACAAATTTCCAGTGTTGCGTATGTGTCAACGAATTTCTGACCATACGCGCAAATTGATACCAACCTTGAGCTTGCATTTGAGCAAGTTGATTGGTCTGTGCACTGTAATTGAAAAGAGCTTCGTAGCTGTCAATGGTTAAATTTCGTAGCAACATTTTGGCGAACTCCATTGCCGAATGAGTCAGGTTAAAATCAGGCGAGCCAGCAAAAACCATCTCATAAAACTTGCCAGCCTCAACTGGTATGGTCTTTCCTGGTGGAATGCAGTAAAGACCATCTTCTCCCACGATAACTCTATCGCTCGTTAATACATCTTCTGGTCTCAATCGTCTCATCAGACAATGAGCGAATAAGCCTATTGAGAAGTTGCTGTAGATTGTTTTTAGTTGGTCGGCAATAGCCATATACTTCTTATTACTCCAAATCGGTTTTTGGTATCTCAGTCAAACAGATAACCGTAAACAATCGGCAAAAATAATAAAAAAATATCCGGCCAAATTTAATAATGTCGATAAAATTAAAGAATAAATTTCCATATCAATAATTTTAAATTTATCATAAGAGCTTAAAGATTGATATTTTATTCCATTATTTTCTAATTCAACTTGATCTTTAACATTTTCCCTGTAGTTGAAAAAATTATGTACTGAAAATAAAAATAAAATTATTGGAATAACAGCGCCAATAATTTTATTATCCTTCAAAAAATAAAATTTTGTACTCAATCCAGATAGAAGAAACGCATAATAAGAAAAAACTCCAACAACAATTTTATACCTAATTGTTAACACAATTTTGTATAGCTGGATAAATACGACCTTTTAATTTATCTTTACTTGTTATTTCTGACATATCACTTCCCGTCACCTTAAAGTAATTTTTTTAAATTGGCCGTTTTACCGTAATATCCGCTCTCTTTTGTCCATTGTCCTCCAACCTTATTTAAATTTCAAGCTAATAATTTCCAGCAATATCATTGAATATGGATTGAAAGTTGTATCCTCATAAAAAATGACAAATGCTCAACTTCAGGAAGAAGTAGTCGCTGAAAACACCTACAAAGGTTGTATACGGTTAGTGTTATTAAAGGTGAAGATCAGAATGAAGCTTAGCAATTCTCATTGCTTACGTCGAATACTATCAAACATCTTGTGGACACGCTTCCCAAAATATCCTAAATCAACAGGGTACTCGTTGAATTCCGAGAACCCGGATGCAACCAAGGTGTCGACCGTTATGTGCCTCCCCACTTTCTCGGCAATCTCTTCAAGGACTTTCTTCAGTTTGATCTTCGTAGCGTCTAAATCAGTTTCAGATTCGCAATATTGTTCAAATACCAATAATGCAATGTCGGGACGGATCAATTTTATTTCTTCTATAAATTTGCTTATTCCGTCTGGTTTCTCGATGAAACTAATAGCACTCATCTTCACTTCTGCAGCATAGAACCGGCCGCCCATTACACACAGAAGATCTATCTCATTTTTTGTTTCCGAACTGTTATGTTCGGGATACAGGTCAACTTCCGGGAGATAATAAAAACTATGGAGCCAATCTGTTTCTTGCAACTGACCCAGTGCCCATAATACAGTCAGTCCATTGTGCTCACATAGTGATCGATATATAAAATCGTTAAGTTCATATTTCCATTCAAGGTCGATGGGTGCAAAATGAGTCTTTGCACAGATATTACAGTTGTTTGTTTCTTTGATGTCCTCAAAAGTCCGCGTATTGGCGTGACCGCAGTATGAACATCTCCATTGATAAACGCGAAAAAATACCCTTTTTCTTATTAAGAATTCTAATGTATCTGTCAAATTCGTCTTTAGATAATTGCTGACGATCCCGATTTTGTCGAACCGCAATTCTGCCCTTAATCTCTCTTTCGACTCCCGATCGTTTGGCAAACACCCATCAAAATGACTTCGAGCATGAACCTTATTGTCATCACCTTTACCTTTCCATTTTCTTAAGATGTTTCTCCAGTATTGGTTTGTTAGGAGTTCCGAGGCGTCGGATGGGTGGTCAAACATTGAAATAACACCACGCAGATTCTGACCCTTGTCGGATATTGCCATGTCTTTGTATGATTTATAGTTCAGCGCAGACCGCAGATCTTTTTCTGACAGATAGGGATTCTCAAGAATCAGCCAGCGAAACACATTTTCATCGTCGGGTAAAGAAAGGTCATATGAGAACATTCTATTGATTGCTTCTGTTCGGAAAGGAAAACTATCCGTCGATGGTACCAGAGCGAGCCGATGATTCTTTGACACTTTTGCCAAATTCTTAGTAAATGCTCTTACCACGGAATGCCGCCGCGGCAACATCCAGGTATCAACCTCATTAGAGAATCTTGAGAGGTTGTTGTGCCGCTCTATTTCGAGTTCAACTATCCATTGCCCATCATCATAACCTCGAAATCTCATAGGAATGAAGGCGAAATGTTCAGGTTCTTTGGCCTGTATCTGGTTGACGTCCTCGCTTAGCTTAAAAGTGGTTACGTCTGGCTGGCTGGTGTAATAAGATTTCTCAAGATCTTCACTCGCCGGTATCGCCGGAGCATTGTATCTTTCATCAAGAAAAACCTGGTTGAATGTGTACTTGCTCAATCTGTCTCTTATTGGGCCAAGGTCCTCTTTGTTATGGGTAAAGCTTCTTATGGCAACACGAGCGGGCCCATTATGCCCTCCCAAGAAATTATGCTTATTCAAGTATTGACCCACCACCTTAATAAACTCATCATCTTGTAACTGCACGTCGTTGACAAGAAGGGCTCCAAATACATCGCCAAAAAGACTCCGGGCATTCCAAAAATGAATGCGATCGAGACAGGTATGTCCGACAAAGAGATTGAAATTAGCAGCCCAAACATGAGACCTTACACGGGGGACCGACTGGCTATGGACCATCGCCAGCCATGCAATCGGCAAAGCCTTGTTGCTACTGATTTGCAAAAGAACCTCAGCAATTGAAGTAGTTTTGCTGGTACCGACGATCATACGGTCCGGCACTTCATTCGGAGTGAAACAGAAAGTATTATAAAGCCCTTGGACCGGATTGGGATAGTTATGCAGATCAAATGCTGCGCCAAAGTTATCAGGTATAAATCGGTATTCATCAAATTTCTCCCATTGCGTGATAACAGTGGGGACTGCAGCTTCTTCTTTGACCCAGAATGGGAGGCGATCGCCGGCGTATGGACTGTGAATGGTTGAGAACGATGAAACTGCTTTAAAATAGATCCCCCAATCTGGCAAATAGTTTTGCCATCCTCTGGCCTCATTCAATCCATGTTTTTTATGCTCTATGAATGCGATCGGGCAAGACAGAACATTGATCTTCTCGATCAATTCTTGCCCCAAATGCACATATGAATAAATAAAGTCAGGATCGTAAAACTCTAACCAAGACTCGTATTCCTCGTGGAGGAACTGACCTCCAACAGTTGGGATAATCAGAGTACGGCCGCCAGACCAGCGGGTATAACATTCGTAAAAAACCGCATCGATTATCCAATGACTAAGGTCTGCTTCTTCGTACGGAATCAGGTAAACAATTCTAATCGGTCTATTTGACGCCCTAACTTCGATATTTTTATCTAAACTCCGGCGCGATTCAAAACTCATAATGAAGCCCCTTTATTTCTTTCACCCCTTTGTTTGTTCCGGCTGTTTATATTCATAACATTTTCTATATTTATTGGGAATATGTATTTTGCTCTCTTGTTCCATTCATTTCCTGATGTAATGTTGCACAGTTCCACAGATATCCCAGTACAATATTTCAGGAAGGAGTAACAGAATTTCAATTTAAAAAATCTTTCAAAGCGAGTTATTTTTGAAAAAAACGTTTCTATCAAAAAGTCCCGTCCTCCAATTGTGCGTTCTCGATAGAATGCCTAAGGGCGGTATGAAAACCTCATCACCCGCACGCGGGTACCCGGCTCGTGGAGCCTTCCCCTCATGCTCGTGGAGCTTGCAGAATAGATTCCCGCGAGCGGCGCAAGCCGGCAGAGGACCACGTCTTCAGATGTGGGTAAATGCTCCCGTTTTTCACACGAAGTGTATGTATTTATAGTACCACGGGCTTGCCCGTGGGATTTATTCAGTACAGTTGACCTATTAAAAACTTGACAGATAAGGCAGTGGCATGTTTTTTTCAATATGAGTTAGAAGGAGGCCAATAATCAAATTATTCTTATTGAAGAATTACTAAAAAACAATGTCTAATACTGGGAGTAGATGTAATATTCATAAAGTATAATGGTACTTGAGTACATAGTAATGTGACCCACAGTATTAAGAGATCATTAAAAGGAGGTTCATATGGCTGACGTAAAGATTAAAGATGTCCTGGATGCGGTTGATAACAGCCTGGAGGTGAAACAAGGGGCTGTTCGGGTAAACGATCCGGCAAAGTTCCGCGAAAAGGTTCAGAAGCTTGCCGAGATATCGGCGCTCGGGTCAGGGGAGCAACAGAGGCTCGCACGCTTTCTCACGCGAGCGGCAGCGCTGGATCTGGGGATCATCCCTGCCTCAATCCATGATCTGTATATGGCCCGCGGCCGCGGTGAGGTGCCGCCGGTCTTTACGGTTCCCGCGATCAACCTGCGCGCCCTCTCTTTTGACGCGGCCCGCGTTATCTTCCGTGTGGCGAAAAGCATGGATGCCGCGGCATTTATCTTTGAGATAGCCCGTTCTGAGATCGGGTACACAGGCCAGCACCCTACAGAGTACGCCGCGTCTATCCTTGCCGCTGCAATTGCGGAAGATCATAAGGGACCGGTCTTCATCCAGGGTGACCATTTTCAGATCTCCGCCAAGCGATATGGCGCCAATCCTGACGTTGAAGTACAGGCAGTGAAAGACCTGATAAAGGAATCGCTCGCGGCAGGTTTTTTTAACATCGACGTAGATACCTCTACGATGGTAGATCTGAGCAAACCCTCTGTGCCTGAACAGCAGGTGCTTAACACAGAGCTTTCCGCCGAATTAACCGCATATATCCGCAAAATAGAGCCAAAGGGGATTACCGTTTCAGTCGGCGGCGAGATTGGTGAGGTTGGCGGGCGCAATTCAACGGAAGAAGAATTGCGCGCCTATATTGAAGGATTCAGGAAGGCGCTGGACAAGCGAGGTGCCGGCATGACGGGTTTAAGCAAGATCAGTATCCAGACAGGGACGTCACATGGCGGTGTTGTGCTGCCGGACGGATCGATTGCGAAGGTTAAAGTCGATTTTGACACATTGCATCGCCTGAGTCAGATTGCACGCCGGGATTATGCTATGGGAGGGGCAGTGCAGCACGGTGCATCAACCCTGCCCGAAGATGCCTTCGGCAAGTTTGTGGAAACGGAAACATGCGAGATCCACCTGGCGACAAATTTTATGAATATGTTCTTCGACCGTATCCCTGATAATTTACGCGAGGAAATGTATGCCTATCTGCGGGAAAAACATTCCTCAGATCGAAAAGGCGATATGACCGATGAACAATTCTACTATAAGACACGTAAAAATGCGGTGGGCCCCTTCAAGACACAGTCCTGGAATGTGCCGCTTTCCGTTAAAGAAGAGATCAAAAAGGACTGGGAATCCCAGTTCAGAAAACTCTTCGATCTGTTGGGGATGAAAGGTACCCGTCAGTACATTGAGAAATCCATAAAACCGGTTGTTATCCAACCCAACCTTAAAGATTATCTTGGCGAGGCAGCCGGCGTTGAAAGCGTAAGCGATCTCGC
>JAQTNJ010000073.1 GCA_028713955.1 Syntrophorhabdaceae bacterium | reverse complement strand
ACCTTATCCATTCTTATGTCGCTCTCGAAAACCCCATGCACATTGAATACGAATATGAGAGGATCTATGCCGATGTGCTGAAATGGAGATTCAGGAAAGATACGGGCTTCAAGAGCCTCACCATCGGCGGCGGGGGCTATACCTTTCCGAAATACATGGAGAACTATTACCCGAAAGCCCATATCGATGTCGTCGAGATAGACCCCGAAGTGACGAAGATCGCCTACGGTCATCTCAGGCTGCCGAAGGACACAAAAATCAACACATACAACACCGACGGACGCTGGTTTGTGATGAACTGTAAAGACAAATATGATATCGTTTTCACTGATGCCTACAATGATCTCTCCATCCCCTATCATCTGACGACAAAGGAATTTGCCCGGCAGTTGAAAGACATCATGAACCCCGACGCAATCCTGATGTCCAATATCATTGACAATTTTCAGAAGGGCGCCTTCCTGCCTTCCTATATGAAGACATTGCGGGAGGTCTTCGGCAACAACAACGTGCACCTTATTTCCGTGAGCCCTGATTTTCAGAATACCCGCATCAGCACCTTCATCGTCATCGCGAGCAACGGCAATCTTGATATGAAGGCCTTCAGGAAGTTTGTCGATGAAGAACTGAAGGTCCATGCCACATCTGCGGTGGTGCCGGAAAATCTCGTAGAAGAGCTTATAAGCAAGCGGTATTCGATCACTATCAGGGACGACTACGCCCCCGTCGACAACCTGATCGCTCCTGTCTTTGAAGAGAGGTTCGGCTACAACAGAAAGCAGGGTTGAGTTAACGGTCCGTATATTAAGGTATTGATTTAATCGTTCTATTCTATTACATTATATACACAGGGCGGGAATAACTCAGTTGGTAGAGTGCAAGCTTCCCAAGCTTGATGCCGCGGGTTCGAGCCCCGTTTCCCGCTCCATTTAACCTGTTGAAATTATTCAGATCATATCCCTGAAAACCCAGTTCCGTTTTGGTTCTATTCTGCATCTGTGCCGGTTCCTTTTACCAAGCTCAAAACTTGCCCTCTCCGGTTTACAATATCTCTCAGCCGTGTAGTGCTGCCGTGATAATAACGCTGCGTTGTTCTTACATCGGTATGACGCATCAATTCTTTTGTCTGTAAGGAATCAACCCCACTGTCGACCATTTGAGTTGCAAAGCTATGCCTCGATGCTTCATAGTATGTTACATCATTCAAGCCTGTGTATTTTTTCCATATAGCATTTGGCGCTTTCACAGAATACCTTTTTCCAGTATCCGGTCTGATAAACAGGAAGTCCCATTTCTCTTTGCCCTGTACGTTCTTTATACATAGCTCTAAGGCTCTGTTTGATAGCGGTATTTTATCTTTGTGCCGGCCTTTGGTAGACTCAACAATATTGACATACGCTGATACTGTTCGTCTTACCCATAAACTCCCATTCTTGAAATCAATATCGCCTATCTTTAAGACAATAAGTTCACCGACACGCAAACCCGTTTCCATACCAAATTCGATTATATCCCTGTGGATCTCCGGTATCTTCTTCAGTAATTCCTGCTGGTCCTCATAGTCAAGGGCTACCCGTTCTTTGCTATCATCGTCACCTTCCATGTTAGGGAATGGCGGTATATCCCTTACGCCCCGCTTCCATAGCCACACAAAGAACGAATGAAGCGCATTGAAGATATTTTTCTTGGTTTTTAATTTGAGGGTACTCGGCAATGAATCATAAAAATCGGAAAGTTGCTCAAGCTTGATCTCCCTTACATCCATGCCATGAAAAAAGGTAAAGTAATTTGAAATATACCCATTGATATTACCATATGACGAAGGTCTGATAACCCCTCGCTGTAGTTCCTTTTCCTTCTCCTGCAACCATTTTTCTATTTTGTTTTCAAATTTTCTTTCTTTAATCCTGGTATCAGAAAACTCAACGGGGTTGAAAGTGCCCTTTCGGATCTCATTCGCTATATTCGTAAGCCTTGAGAGCGCCGTCTCATAGGTATAAATAAAGCCCTTATCGTCTCTCCGGTACTCGTAA
The DNA here is from genome assembly GCA_028713955.1 of Syntrophorhabdaceae bacterium. Taxonomy (NCBI): domain Bacteria; kingdom Pseudomonadati; phylum Thermodesulfobacteriota; class Syntrophorhabdia; order Syntrophorhabdales; family Syntrophorhabdaceae; species Syntrophorhabdaceae bacterium. The sequence goes on along the minus strand of JAQTNJ010000073.1, from coordinate 11,318 downwards.
TTCTTGCCTTTCCAGTATATCTTGATAATGCATTTCGCGTTTCCCTTCTCGGTGCATTTGCATACGCCGTCCATTTTCTTCCTGCATTTATTACAGAGTATAAGTCCTTTCATGATGACACCCCCGGCTTTTAATATATCTTGAGGTATCATATTGAAGGTGTCTGCAAACGTCAAGTTCATTCGTTAATTGTGCCCTCTGTAGCGCGTTTTTTACGGCCTTGAAGGGTAATCCCCTTTTGACCTCGCCTTAAACCCCGTAGGGCCTTATTTCTGCGTCTCTTGTCGGCCTCAATCGTGTAAAGCAAGAACCAGTATTTGAACCAATAAGGATCGACGAAAGGCTTTCCGTTAAGGAATCTCTCAACAGGCAGAACATAATTTTTCCGGTATCGTTTTACCTTCTGCCATGCCGAATCTTCATTCATCGGCAGGTTAAGAAAGGGCCTGAGATATGCGATAATGGCTTTACGGCCTACCCGGATATCATCAAACATTCTTTCAATCTTCGTCTTCAACCTTCCTCCAAGTCACAAACGGGACGGTCTGTGAATTGAGGCAAGGGGATTATTTCCCCTCGCCCTTCTTGTAGTTCAACGTGATACTTTCCGGGAAATCCATAGACTTCGGGACGTATATCTCCCCGAAAGGTTCATCCAGCCTTGTGGCCCCAGATCTTCCAAACACGCAAAGTTTGTACTTCCCCAATGCGCTGCCCGCGTTCCTGTGGCCCTGGCGGCCTGCCTGTCTTACTTCGATTTTCATGGTTAAATTTTTCATGGTCTTACCTCCTGTTTTTATTTAGAAGCCCCACGACCGCAAGCGGCGGAATAACACCCTATTGGGTTCGTGGTCTGCCGGCATCAAACTTTCCTTGTGCTGTGAACCGGCGCCGTAATATTTCAAGGCGTTCCATGCCTCGTCAAGGGTATTGCACAATTCCTCAAAGGTTTTATGGCAGTGCTGGCGGATCTCCGGGTAAAATTCATCAAGGACTTGTTTTGATGCCGCCTCAATGCGTCTATTGACATCCTGGAGCCCGGTGTTGAGCGCGTTTTGTTTTGCCGCGTGCTCTGCTTTTTTATCTTCAAGATCCTGTCGTATCTGCCGGATCTGTCCGTCGATCTTACCGGCCTTTTCAAGATTACCGTCCGCCCGGGCCTCTTCGCCCTTCCTGACAAGAACATGAATACGAGCGGTTAAGATCTCAGATTCTTTCTCCAGTTGTCCGGGGAGATATGACAGTTCCAGTTCAATAGTGGCCTTCATTTCCTTTAGTGCTTTTGTTTTCTGTTCGTATGAATCGTGTAACAGTTTTTCAAAATCCATGCTTACCCCCTTTTTTCCATTTTTAGTGATCTAAGAAGCTCAATGACTTTGTTAAAGACGACCCCCAGGGCCGCGCTGTCATGCCGCACCTGGACGGCCCCCCGTTGCAGCTCGTCAAGCTTCTGCATCGTGCCTTTATCGAAGACCTCTGCACCCTGGGCGGCTCCTGTCCAATGGGAGAGACTTTCAGCGAAGGCCGTAGGACCTTCTTTGAAGGCTTCATGTAATGCCTTGCTGGCCTGCCATGGAAAATCTTTGATGAGAATTTCCTTTGTCCCGGCTGGCATCTTTTCGTAAATCCGGTTAGGCTCTGCCGGGAGTTCCACGCTCTCAATGCCTTGACCCTCCATGCTCGGGTACTCTATTTTTGGTTCTGCTGGCTGCTTACTCAATGATTCGATGATCGATTCCATTAATTGACCTCCTTTGAAAATAGTTTGAAAAGCTCCTGGAGCTCCCCTGGTTCAACGGATATGGTAATTTGTAAAGAAACTTTCTTCTGTGACCTGCGTCTTTGCCGCTCGATGGATTCGCCGGCCCCTATGGATGCCAGCTTGAGTTTAGCGTGGTGAATCCTGTTTGCCAGGCTGAGGATCTTGCGCCGGTCCTTCGATGCAATCGCCGCGGCATATTCCACTTCCATTTGCCCGATTCGCTCTTTGAGCTGCTTTGCCGTCTCTTCCATAAAGCCTCCTTAGATAGCTTTGTTTAAATTTCCCTCACCCCATGTTAAGATGTGCGTGGCGGTACACACAAAAACAGAGGGGGTGAGAGAAGATGATGCATCCACATGATATATTAAAACTGGCGGCTGAAATTGCGAAAGCCTACGCCGGCTCGCCAACAAAGCAAAACATGACGACAGAACAAGTACTCGAAGCCGTCTACAAGAAGTTGAAAGAATTAAACGAGGATTAGAGTTCAATCTTCACCACTGACTGAATAACTTCGCGTTCCATGCCGGGGAATTCTTCTTTTGCCATCTTGATGATTTTCCGGAAAGTGTGAACTATGCGCTGATCTGCGTACTTCGTGTTTTCATCGTCGTTTAAAATCTTCTTTACCCCTGCCAATTTTTCTTTTGTTTTCATTGATGCCTCCTTTTTATGGCTTCTTCCAATATCCTTCCTCAATAAAATGACAACCCTTGACGAGCTTAAATTTCATCTCAAGGCCGTTCGGATTATTTGCGCTGTCTACCCAATTTTTCGCTTTGATAATCTTAACCTTGCCGGATTCCATAGAGAGATATAGTCTCGCTTTCTCAAGTCCTCGACCTCCACCCAGGCCGTACTCTGTGTTCTTATTCTTCTGAATGGCAATTACAGCGATACCCTTATTGAGCTTGTCAAAAATTTCTTTGATATAGAGGCCGATCTTGTAAAACTCGTCATGGATCTCTAAGAAGTCTACAACGTTGATTGCGTCCGGTTTGACAACATCGGCAAAGTTTGAGGACCGTTCCTTAACCGTCAACTTCTTCCATGTGTTTAATGGTTCATCGAATTTTGAGAGCCGTCCCCTTAGTTCCTGAGCGCCCATTTCAGAAGAAAAATATATGACCTCATGCCCCCGCATATTCAACCGCGCAACGTTAAGCAGAAACGCCGTCTTGCCCGCGTCCGGTTCCCCGGCAATGACGATGATGTTCTTAGGCATGGTGTTAAAATAGCGCTCGATCTCAAAAGGCCACTTGACCGGAAGGACCGTATCTGTTGCGCTCAGGAAATCAATATCCTCGCACTGGTTGTCTATGCGCCTGTAACATCCATCCTTGTCGCCGTGTTTCTCTATCAAGGGGTTTTTTCCGCTACGTAACCGATGAATAGCAACCCGCCCGGCTGTCTTTTCTTCCTTTGTAATGATTTGTAACGCTTTGAAACATTCTGTAACATTCCAGTAACCATCTGTAACGTCAATCCAGTTTTTTATCTCGTCTGTAAAATTACGTTCCCGCTGTTTCGCGCGTTGAATTGCACTCTGAATTTTGATTAATACTTCCTTTTCAGGAAAAGAAGGATTGCAAGAATCTGCAAGAATACCCAATATATAACGTGCGTTGCCCTCAGTCATACCTCCCTTAATTAAGCAATTTGCAACATGAAAAATACTCTCGTCTCTGCATCCCTCATCTAAGGAGATTGTAACGTTCTGTAACGCTTCGTAACGTTCTGTAATGCCATTACAATCTGTATTACGGCCAGCCTTATACCCCTTAAATGCAAATTCTTTAATAAAAGATATATAAGTGCTCGGCAAGGGCGGCGGCGCAACCTCATCAATGCTCAGACCTGGGAGCCATGAATAACCCTTGCCGTCCCCATTGACAGACGGCGGCGCTATGACATAGCCGCCCTCACCGCGAAGATCACAACCGGGGATAATCCTGGTATTGTTTGAAAGCGGGGGATCTGGACATTTGAAATATAGGTGCTGCCCGCCTTTGGGAGTTTCAGCGATAGGCATTAAAAGACTGTCCGGAATATACTCTTGAATAGCCTCCTTGCCTTCATCGGTATCAATGTCAATTACTGCAAGGTTAGAGATGGTCCCGGTAACAATACCGATCATGGCATCAGGGTATTTCGTCCACCATGTTTTAACCTCGGTCTCAGTAGCCCGCTGCCTCTGATACGGTTCCCATTTAATAAGCGGGGTTTTGTCTCTATTGGCGGGGATTACAGAAAACCCCCTGTCCAGATAATGAAGCGCGGCCTTGAGTTTATCGGTTGTATCCATTCTGCGTTCTCCCATTCCCACCGGATTTTTTCAGTGCGAAAATAGCTTGCCTCATGGCCTTAATGGCCTCTAAGGCATCAAGAGCACCGATCTTCTGGTTGTCGTAGAGCTTCGCAAGGGTTTCATCATTCCCCTGCTCGACCCTAAACCAGATTTTCCCGCCCGGATCAGTGAAGGGAATTACCTTTGCACCTAAAACTTTTTGGATTCCTACCTGGATTGCATCATCTGAGAAGTTACAGCCCATATCGTTCACCTCACTATTTTTCCTCGCCCTGAGAAAAGGGGCTGTGTTATGAGAAGATGATATGAGTTTTTCTTGAATTATATAAGCGGTTAGTAGGGAATTTTGTTATCTGTCACATTAAGCCGGCGAATAGGATCCCGGGAAAGACCCCGAAGACAGGTTGTTAATTATCTTTTTGGCGTTTTCATTGTATCTCAAAAATATTCGTCTTGTATTCTCGTATTCGTCATCAAGGTCTTGTTCTGGCGATACTATAGATATTATGTCTTTCCATTTCTTTCTCTGTTTCCTCAGGTCATAAACCTTTAAATATTGTTCGAGTTCATATTGCCTGATTCTCTTATTAGTTTCGAGTGTGGAATGGGTATCAAGATCAAAAAAGCCTGAAATAAAACCTGGTGTCAGGTGAAATATTATAAAAGCATTCCACCGCTTATTACCCTGCATTACTATGTTCCACCACGCATCAAAGGAATATAAAGGGTTAAAAATATCGCCAAATAATATAAAATAGGTGATATATACTGCTTGCTGCCGGTTGGGTAATCTTGAGCATATATCGGACATTTTCTGTAAAATTTGTTTCCTCTCAGCGAAAGTTTTATTTTCGGCAACCGTTATCTTCTTTGCTTTCCTATCAGTGAGAAGAGAATTGGCAATTTTATAAAATGGTACATCTTTTGGATAGGGCGCGAACTTTTTCTGGCCGAGTTCAAAATACCGTCCTATAGATAAAAGAAAGTTTCGGCGATCATCATTTGAAAATCGATTAGCGATAGTCTTATATTCTTCATTCCGTTTTAAATACTCTATCCACAATTTGTAAGTTGATTGTTTTAAGATTTCCTTTCCCATTTCCCTTGATCCTCCCTCAGGATGCCCCTTTTATCATGGGAAGGGCCGGTAGGGTTCCGGCCCGTATCGCCTCCGGTAGGCTATCCCTCGATCATTATCCTGTATCTTTCTTTTTTCTGCAGGGCGTCTTCCGTGCCTTTCTTTTCACTACCGCGTCAAGCTCTTTCTCCTTGCCCTTCATGCGCTTCACTACCTCTTTCAATTCAGGCATGAATAACGAACCGCTCCCCGCGTTTTTCTTTTTCATGCCGCTCCTATGCAATCGCCGTTACAAACTGCCGGATGTTCTGAGACAGCCGGGTATTGCTCTTGTGATAGGTGTTTTTATAGTCCGTGATGATCCGCTTTACCTGCTGCGAAATGAATCCCTTACCGTTCCGGGTCCTGATGTTCCTTTCCTTCAATACCCTGCATATGTCGATCAGTTTGTTATTGTCCCGGTAAAGACCGTTCACGATCTTAACGGTTTCCTGTTCCCGGGGATCCTCAATAAGTCCGTTGCCGCTTCTCCTGTAGCCGTATGGAATGGAGCCCACAACGGCGCCCTGGTTTTTCTTATACTCCATGGCCCTCTTTGTTCTATGCTTCACCTGCCGCCGCTCCATTTCACCCAGGAAGGCTTTCATTGCGAAGTTAAGCCAACCGTCCGGGGTTGATGTGTCAACCTGTCCTTCTACAGTATGCAGTTCAACATCCTTTTCGTCAAGAAGCCTTTCCAGAGCAAGAAGGGTCAGCATGTCCCTTGAAAGCCGTTCCAGAGAGTAGAGGACAACCGTCTTGATCTCTCCTGTCTCGATCCTGTCCAGGAGTTCAACGAAGCCGGGCCGGGCCTTGTTCTTGCCCCCTGAAATCCCTGCGTCTTCTATGATGTCTGTGAGCTCGAAGCCCTTATATGTGCAATAACCCTTGATCCGTTCCTTCTGGTTGTCCAGGCTTACGCCTTCCTTCGCCTGTTCCTCGGTTGAAACCCTTACGTACCCTATGGCCTTCATGGTGCCCCCTTATCTTATGAAATCCCGGAGTTAAAATATTTCATTCACCGTGTTACCATGCCCCTTCCGGCGCGGGTAGTGCATCGAGACGGTCATCTGCCGTTATGAATCTGATCTTCGCCTCTATGTCCTGAATGGTATTGTGAACACCGAGAAGCATATCGACCGGGTCTCCGTCAAGATAATCGTCTTGAGCAAACCGATATACTCCGTTGCGAATCAGCTTGAGTTGATTCTCGATCTCAAGCAGAACGGTTTGTACTGATCCTCTTGGTTCCTTTTGTTTTCTTTCCATGGTCCCCTCCTTGTTTCATTTATTGTGAATTATCCTTGCAATTCATTACCATTCACTATAGTTCATAATGGTACACATGTCAAGGTAATTCGTATTGTCCTTGACAATAATGATCTATGGTGTATAATAATGAACAATGGACAAGTTGTTCACGATTATAGAAACGGCTCAGATATTAAAACTATCTCGAACTAAAATCTTCGGTCTCATCAAAGATGGCAGGCTAAGACCTGTGAAGATCGATAAACGGACCCTTTTTAAAGAGTCTGAGCTTAATCGATTCATCAAGAGTCTGAACGGGCCCGCAAAGAAATAAGCTGGATTTTTTTTACAACAGAAAACTTATTTTGCAGGAAGGGCTCTTATTGCAAGCAAAACGAGGCAAAAAATGAGGGCTATATACGACAATCTTGATTCCTTATTCCGCACAACGGCAATCAGGGCGAAGATCAGGCCGATAAAGATAAAGAACAATTCAAGGGCATTGTCGCCTGGTAAAAGTATTTCTATAGGGAACGACAAGCAGGAAAAGATTATTGAGGTCACACCCAATTTGTCGCTTTTCATTTGACTACCATAACCGTGCATCTTCTTGTTTTTATACTATCCTCCTTCTTGGAATTGTGTATCAAACTGTTAAAAAAGTAAAGGGATAAGAATTAGGACAAGGTTGAGCTCCTGGGTACGGCTCTTTTGGCCCCCCTCCTGAGCTGTACCCTGCTTGCCTTATCAGGTTTATTCTTATTGTAATTTCTAAGGCGTTTCATATAATGAGTATAAGGGGGTATAGAATGTCTGTTAAAAATATTGATAGCGAAGGTATTCATAAAGAGACCTGTGAAACCTGGAACGATTTCAAGGAGACAGTTCACAAGATGATGCCGGCTGACAAAATACTGGAAGACAAACAGTGGATATTCCGTGGAATATTGAAAAGCCATCCCTTAGAGACAACATTGGAACGGATTTGTAATTGTTGGCAAATATCTTTAAAAGAGTTACCAAACATTGAAGGGGAGCTAATTCGAGAGATAGAACGAAAGGCTTTTGGTTTGGGTATTCCACTGCCCGCCGAACCCGACAAAATATGGTGGGTCTCGCTCATGCAACATTATGGTGCACCAACGAGACTGCTTGATTTTACGTATTCGCCATATATTGCTGCTTACTTTGCTTTTGAAAAGCTACTGTTTGATGAGGGTGAGAAAGAATCAGCCGCTGTATGGGCTGTTCAACACAGGTGGACAGAACAAGGGGGAAATTTAGCAACAAACTATAATCGAGACCTCTTGAAAAAGATTAGAGAGTCAGAGACTAATTCATTAAATTTTCTTTTTGAGGTGAAAGAAATACGGCGCGCCTCTGTAATGCAAGTTACCGCTAAGTATCTCAATGACCGAATCACAGCTCAGCAAGGGGTTTTTCTGTGTCCTACCGATATCACTATTTCATTTATGGATAACTTCACACGCGTGAATGGTTGGAATGATGAAAGAATGGTTAAGGAATTAATTTTACCAAGAAGTTGTATGAATGAAGCTTTTGAAGAACTTCGAAAAATGAACATTGCAAGATATAGTCTCTTCCCTGATTTCGGCGGGTTTGCACAGTCGCTTAATTATCGCCTTCGTCTTTTTAAAGATATTGCTCAATTCCGTGATCGTCAGTAATATCGTAACTTGATGCAACCAACAACCGCAGGCAGAGACCGCAATCACAGAGCGCAAATATTGTTCCGCTTACAATCGGCGAAGGGTTACAGATCATGTGTGGGAGATAGAGGAAATTATCGGTTTACTAAATTAGATTCAAAAAGAAGTGTTGCCAATCAGACAGCGTAAAGGTTGCTTAAAATCCACAATATCTGCAAAAAAAGCTTGACAAAACGGTTAATTGTGCCGATAATACGATTATAGAAATAAAAAACTTCCCCCAAGGTTTCGATCTTGGGCTGCGGGGCCACTTAAATGTGGCCTCTGCTTTTTATGAGAAAGAGAACTTACATATATATTGATGGTTTCAATCTTTACCATCGGTGCCTGAAGGATACTTCCTGTAAATGGCTCGATTTAAAACTACTGTTTTGCACCCTCTTAGACCAAGACAACAATATTGAGAAAATAAAATACTTCACAACAAAAGTTTCGGGTAAAATGGACCCAGATCAACCAACAAGGCAAGACACTTATCTAAGGGCATTAAGGGCGTATATCCCAGAATTAGAGATTTATTATGGTCAATTTTTTAATAAGAAGATGAAAGCGTTTTCAACACAAGATTCGTCACCTCAATTGGTGAAGGTAAATGTATTACGTAATGGGGGTAAGAAAACCATTGTGGCCGAGTTACTACCTCATCAATTGATTAACGTAACAAAACCAGAAGAAAAGGGTTCAGATGTAAACCTTGCCATTCATCTTCTCAATGACGCGTGGTTAGATTTATATGATTATGCTATTGTTGTATCCAACGATAGCGATTTAAGGGAAGCGGTAAAATTTGTAACACAGATTAAGAAAAAAGTAATTGGGATCGGATCTCCGGTAGAATTTCCATCTAAACAACTTATACAATATGCAGACTTTGTAAAGCATATTAGACCGGGGATTCTTGCAGCCTGTCAATTGCCCAACCCAATACCAGGTACTACTATTTGCAAACCCGCCCTATGGTAATTATTTCAAACTGACCCACTACCATCAGATTCGTTGTCCTTTCTGACTCTTCATCATCAACCAAGTTTTCAATAAAGACGGATAGGTAAACACAACCCTTGTTTTCCCCTTCCGGCGCTTGAATAAAACATTGTCCTCAATCATTTCAGCGCGCCTACTCTGTGCGGTCCTCTTCGATGTAGCAAGAAAACGGGCTATGTTATCCCAGCCGATTATAGGAAATTCATTAAGCGGATCTATCATCATACAATTTCCCGGTAGTTTCCCATAAGGCCCATGTATCGCTTAACAAGAGAGGGAAAGAACACCATCCGCTTACGCGGGGGCCTGCCTACTCTCATGTAATAGATCACGCCTGCATTAAGGAGTTTGTCTTTCATATACTGTGCCTTCCTTATGCTCATTCCCGTCATTTCACTGAAGGCTTTCCAACCCATACAGGCGCTTTCTTCTACCCCGTTACTTCCCGGTTGGTTCTGTTTTGGTTCCTTGTTCGTCATAAACGCCCCATTATCAAGACTCGCAATGTTTTCGAGCCCCGTTTCCCGCTCCATAAATCTCTTATCATCTATCCAGGGCATTAAAACATAACACCGGCCGCCAGACAAAATTTGGTAGTAAATTGTCTTTAATTCCCTTACACTAAGAGAGTCTTTTCTGATTCAACGATTCGATAAGGGGTTCTACGGTGTTCGGCGTATGTGAGAATGACGGGTACAGGAGGCTTATATACAAAGCGGCTATGGTTGTTATCCCGGGACTCTTTGCGATCTTCCGCCCTGAATGGCTCGTCAGTTTCTTTACCTTCCAGATATTCTTTTTCCGCGTCTACCATGTCCTGTGGCTTATGACAATCCTGATACTCGTCAAGCGGCTTATCCCGCAGTTGAATCCGAAGATGTCCCTGGGGAAGATCTACGCGAGAAATTTTCTCAGCGCCGGCGAGGGCAATCCTTCACGGGCAAAGCGTTTCCGTGCGTCGAAGGGAAAGGCCGACAGCGGCGCCGTACGATCGGCTATCTACTGGATCCTCCTTGTCCTGACCATAGGTTTCTGGCGGAAGGCAGGCATGCTGAGCGACACCTGGCTGTATATCATCGTCCTCTTTTTCGTCTTTATGGATCAGTTCTGCATTGCCGTATTCTGTCCCTTCATGTGGCTGGCGCAGAGCAAGTGCTGCAACACATGCAGGATCAATAACTGGGGATACCTGATGGCCTTTTCCCCGATGATCTACATACCATCATTCTGGACCTATTCGATCCTTTTTATGTCGATCGTCACCCTGACCCAGTGGGAATATATCTACTTCAAGCACCCGGAGAGGTTCTATGAACAATACAACGCAAACCTGATGTGTAAAAACTGTAAAAGAAGCTGCAGGAAGGCAGTAGGCAGTAAGAAGTAGACAGTAAGCAGTTTAAAAAAACAAGCCTGTAATCCACAAAGGTTTTAAAAATCGTTTGAATAATAGGACCGGATTGCATATTATTTAACTTACAGTTGAAACAATGATAAGCATGAAGCGGGCAGTAAAGGCTTTTCGTGCATACTGCTTACTGTCTACTATGTTTTGCTGCTTATACTGGAGGTTTTAGTGTCTGAGTTCCACGATGCGATCATAATCGGAGCCGGCCCGGCAGGCCTTACGGCGGGAATATACCTCATGAGGGCCGGTATCGAAACGCTGCTCCTTGAGAAGGCGCTTCCCGGAGGCATGCCGGTCAATACTGAACGGGTGGAGAACTATCCCGGATTTCCCGAGGGCATATCGGGCAGGGAATTGATGGACAGGTTCGCTGCCCACGCAAAGGCCTTTGGCCTTCCGGTCAAAGAATTCTCAGAGGTATCGGCCGTCGAGTATAAGGAAAGGATATTTACCGTTAAAACAACAGAAGGAGAATTCAGCGCTGCGGGGATCATCATCGCGGCCGGCACAGAGCCGGTAAAGATGGGCATCCCCGGCGAAGACGAGCTTCTCGGAAGGGGAATCTCTTATTGCGCCACCTGCGACGGGATGTTCTTCAGGAATTTGGACGTCGCCGTCATCGGCGGCGGGGACTCGGCGATTGAAGAAGGGCTGTCGCTGGCCCATATTGTAAGAAAGGTCTACGTCATACACCGGAGAGACTCACTGAGAGCCCAGAAGATACTCCAGGACAGGGCCTTCAGGAACGACAAGATGGA
>JAQTNJ010000072.1 GCA_028713955.1 Syntrophorhabdaceae bacterium | reverse complement strand
CAAAGGCGTGTTTTATTACATTCATGAATGCTTCTTCGAGGGCAAGTTCGATCTGATATATGGTTTCAACGGTAAACCCGAACATCTTTGCCGCCTCTCTAACGGAAGCCTGGGCAACGGGAAGATACGATATATTGTTCGGGATGGTTAATTTAAAAGAACCATGGCTTTTCATGAATCACCGTGTTCCTTTATGTCGGCGGACATACCTGCCTGGCAAGTTTCTCCAGTTGGGAGCCGGATGGGGTATACCCCCATTCCCTGTCCTTGCCGTTATTCCCGTAATCCAGGGTCTTACCGTCTTTGCCTACCTCAAAGATCTCAACGACGGCGTATTCCACCTTATCTTTGTTACACTTGAACTCATAGAGGACGTTTCTCTGGTTCAGATGCTCAAGACCTTCTGTAAAAAGACCGCTCTGTTTCCGTATATTAATATAGGAATCCCTGCCTTTTTGTGAATAGACAAGCCTGCTCCAGATCATTATATTTTCAGGGGAGGCCTTCTCTGCGGTACGGTTTTCAGTGTAATAATAATCCCCTTCACTGTCGGAGGCGTATTGCCGGACATCTCCTATTGCCGGCATTTTTGGGAACAATCCTTTTTTTGACGCGTTGAGCGATCTTTGCTGTTGGAAATGGATGACAAGATATCCGATAACAACGACAGCTATGCCGACGGTAAGCCCGAACATTATTACATGAGAAACAGACGGTTTTTTTCTCAACATGTTATCTTCGCAATTCCAGGATTTTCCATTATGATGAGCATCCGTGTCGGACCTTCCCCGCAAACACGCTCATACGCTCCAGCGGCTTGCATTCGCTCGCGTTTAAGCTTCGGAACTTTTGCTTGCGCAAAAGACCAAGCTTCCTCGCCTCACGACGGTTTGCTCAGGAAAATCCGACACTGATGCTCTCATGATATATCCTAAGATTATAAATAAATAGCATTAAAAGTGGTTGTCTTGCAAGTGCAACTACTTCGTGGGTACCCGTTACGAATTCTTATTACTGGATGAATTATGCCTGGGGCGATTGAATAAGTCGTTTGTAGAGTTTTTCTTTGCTTGTATTGCCTACGATGAAGTCCCAGGGGAGGAGCTCATCTTTCTTCCGCTCCCTTAATGTGTAGAAATTGAGATTGACCGGACTCTCTCTTAAGACCTTGTTGAAGGTTTCGCCGGAGGCGAGTTTCAGGATGGTGTCGGCGATCCGCCTGTCGCCACGCGCGAATACGCCCTGGATGAAGCTGTGCTTAACGGATTCGTGCGTAAAAAAGGTATTGTCGATGGCGCCGAATGCCTTCCTCAGGAGGCCGATCTTATCTTTCAGCGATGCCATGTCGTCCATGGGAAGCCACTGGAAGGGCGTAGAGGGTTTGGGCACAAAGGGGCTTACGTGTACGGTGATGCTCCCGACGACCCCTTTCTTCGCACCCTTTTTGACCATGATGTGTTTTATCCGCTTTACAAGCCCCGGTATGCTGTCGATGTCCTCCTTTGTCTCGCCAAACAGACCGATCATAAAATAGAGCTTGAGGTTGAAGGGCTTGATGTCGACGATCTCCCCGATCGTGTCGACGATCTCCTTGTCTGTCATCGGTTTCCCGATAAACCGCCGCAGGCGTTCTGTCCCCGCCTCGATCCCGAAGGTCAGCGTCTTCACCTCATCCTTTATAAGCGCCACACACGATGTGGGCACCTCGTCTATCCGGAGCGACGGGAGGTGGACATGTTTCCCCATGTCTTTCAGCGCCTGGAGCTCCTGCAGGAGGTGAGGGTGAAAGGAGACGCCGCCGCCGAGGATGCCGATGTCGTCACAGTCCGTTGTTATCGTGCTTACCTTTTCATGGATGAAATGATACATATTCCCGATGAGACAGAACGGGCATCGCGACGGGCACCCCCTCGTCCCTTCGGCAAGGAACATGGAGGAAAACTCGGTCTTGTCGGAGATGATCGCTGAAGTGCCGAGGTCTTTACCTTTATAATGTTTCACCGAGACCCGGAAATCTCCAGGGATGAAATGATCCGGCGTACCATCTTCCCTGTACCCGACTTCCAGTGCCTGCGGGTTGTACGCCCAGTCGAATTCACTTAGATTTTCTACGACCTTCGCCCTTTTTTTCGCCCTTACGGCAAGGTATCGCTCCATAAATTCCGGGACAGTGCTTTCGATATCGCCCAGAATGAAAAGATCGAAGATCCTGTGCAGCGGCTCAGGGTTGGACATGACGCATATACCGCCCCCGACAATGACAGGCTCGCTCCCCTTCCTCTCACGGGCAAAGAGGCTGATCCCGGCAAGACGGAGCACCTCCGGTATGTTGATGTAGTCAAGTTCAAAAGAGACTGAGAAGAATATGATCTCGAATGCCGAGAGAGGCCTGTTGCTCTCAAGGGAAAGAGGTTTCCCCCTGTCTTCGAGGAAGCACCGCTCGCAGACAACATCCGGCATATTGTTTAATGTTCTATAGAGAATGTGGATGGCGAGATTGGACATCCCTACATAGTAGGAATTGGGAAAGACGATACAGACCGGGGTCTTTCCGCCCCAGTCCTTGACTATCGTGCCTGTTTCAAACGAAAAAAGCTGCTTGCTTGCTGCCTCTTTTTGATGAGACCTCCTGCCCACTGTTTATAGATAAGAGGCTAAGGCCAAGGCCAAGGTTAAGGTTAAGGAAGATCTCAACCTGCCTTTCATGTCCAGCCCTAGCCTGGTTCTTTTCATTCTCAGCTCTCTGCTCCACGCTCTCTGCCGCTTTTCAGTCTGCCTGCTTACGGAGAAAGGTCGGAATGTCATACCTGTCATCATCGATCTCAGCGCTGTCACTTTTCTGTTTAATATCCTTATAGTCGACCTTGTAGTCGACGGCCACCTTTTTCCTTATGAACGGCGGGATATTCTCTTCGTCAAAGAGCCTGCTCCCCGTGATCTCTTCGACACCGTTCTGCTCTGCCTGGACCTGTTCTTCAAAACCGGTGGCGATAACGGTTATCCTGATGGAATCAGCCATGCTTTCGTCATACACGAGTCCCCATATGATCTTCGCGTTTTCATGGGCCTGTTCCTGGATGAGTGTTGAGGCATCATTGACCTCGCTCAAGGTCATATCCGTGTTCCCCGTTACGTTTATGAGCACACCCCGTGCCCCGTGTATCGATATATCTTCAAGGAGAGGACTTGATATGGCTTTCTGGGCGGCATCCCTTGCCCTGGTGTCCCCGGTTGCCTCGCCGATGCCCATGATCGCCATTCCGCGTTCGCTCATGATCGTCTTCACATCCGCAAAATCGACGACGACATGACCCGAACCGACGATAAGATCCGATATGCTCCTCACCGCGTTGAGAAGCACCTCATCGGCCCTGAGGAATGCCTCCATAATGGTCATATGCTTGCCGCCGATCGAGAGAAGCCGTTGGTTGGGGATCGTGATCAGGGAGTCGACGCGCGTTTTTAACTGGGTGACCCCGCTTTCGGCCTGCGTCATCCTGTCCCTTCCCTCGAAGGCAAAGGGTTTTGTAGCAATTGCTACGGTGAGTGCGCCAATCTCTCTCGATATCTCAGCGATGACCGGAGAAGCCCCCGTGCCGGTACCGCCGCCGAGCCCGCAGGTGATGAAGACCATGTGCGCGCCCTTCAGGTGGTCTTTGATCTTTTCGACGTCCTCAAGGGCCGCCTTTTTTCCTACCTCCGGGTTTGCTCCGGCCCCGAGACCCTGCGTCAGCTTCGAACCGACCTGGATCTTGATAGGGGCCTTGCACATGTTTAATGACTTGACATCCGTATTGACCGCCAGAAATTCGACACCCTGGATGCCCGCGTCAACCATGTTGTTCAGGGCATTGCACCCCCCTCCCCCGACCCCTACGACGATCAATTTTGCTGCAAAACCATTGCCCTCATCCATATAAAACATTGCACTCACCACGCACCTCCTAAAAAATTTCTTTAAACCATTCTCTCATTCTGCCGAGTAATTTTTGACCGCTGAACAGCCTTTTGAACACCCTTCCCTGGCCGTATCCCCGTCCGCTTGTCTTGCTGTTTTTGAAACCGTACAGCAGGAGCCCTACCCCGGTGGAGTATATGGGATTATTCACCACATCGGTAAGACCGCCCACGCCTATCGGATAACCCCGCCTTGCGGGGAGATTGAAGATATTTTCAACGAGTTCGGGGATCCCTTCGAGGTTCGCGCAGCCACCGGTAAGGACCACCCCTGATGCAAGGAGACGTTCGAGCCCGGACTTTTTGATCTCTTCATAGATCAACAAGGATATCTCTTCCACTCTCGGCTCGATAATATCCGCGAGGGTCTTTCGCTGAAGTGTCCTTGGTTTCCTTCCGCCGACACTCGGTACTTCTATTGTTTCATTGGCGCCGATCATACCCGCAAAGGCACAACCGTATTTTTTCTTGATCTTCTCCGCCTCTTCGAGCGGCGTCCTGAGACCGATCGCGATATCATTGGTGATGTTATTTCCGCCGAAGGGCAGGACCGATGTATATGTGATGCTTCCGTTGGAATATATGGCGATGTCGCTGGTGCCGCCCCCTGTATCAACGAGGGCAACTCCGATCTCTTTCTCTTCAGGGGTAAGGGTTGCCTCGGAAGAGGCAAGCTGTCCCAGGACGATATCACCGACTTCGAGCCCGGCGAGCTTGCAGCATTTAATGACGTTCTGCGCCGAAGAGATGCTGCCCGTTACGATATGGACCTTTACCTCAAGCCTTACGCCGGTAATGCCTATGGGGTCCTTTATCCCGTCCTGGTCATCGACGATAAATTCCTGCGGGATGACGTGGATAAGCTCCCTGTCGGCAGGGATCGCCACTGCCTTTGCCGCGTCGATAGCCCGTATGATATCGTCTGTCTTTACCTCTTTATCCTTCACGGCCACAACACCGTTGCTGTTGAAGCTCTTGATATGTGCGCCTCCGATCCCGGCCAGGCAACTGTTTATTGTAATACCCGCCATGAGCTCTGCCTCTTCAACGGCCTTTTTTATCGAGTTTACGGTGCTGTCCATGTTTACCACTACACCTTTTCTGAGACCGGTGGATGGATGGGAACCGATGCCGATGATGCTGATCTTGCCGTCCACAACCTTACCTACAACAACACAGATCTTCGTGGTCCCGATATCAAGTCCAACGAGCAAGTCGTCATCTTTCAACATGTTAACCCTTCCTTTCCTGAATTATGGCGCCTTTTTCGAATCGTGCATCGATACATTTTATTAAAAGCCCTCTCTTTTTGGCGTCTCCCAGAACGGCAACAGCCCGTTTGAGCCTTTTTTTCTGCTCTTCTTTGCCGAGTATGATCTCTACCCCGTCATCAAGTCCGAAGAGCGTTAAGCTTCCTTCGTTATAGGCAGCCTCCGACAGGCTCTCCTTTTTTATGATCCCTTCTGTTGACCACGCGTTGACCTGTCTGAAGATGCTTGCCGCGTCAGTCTTTTCCTTCGCGTTAATGATAAAAAGTCCCTTGATATTGCCCCTGCCCATCTTCCTGTATGGTTCACCGGATTCATCGAGGACGAAGACATCGCCGTCATTTTTCACCCACAGCGCTGACGGCACCTTTTCCTTCACGTCTATGACAACGGAGAACGGATATGCCCTTTTTACGCGCACCTCCCTCACGAAGGGGTGTGTGGCGATAGCCTCTTTTATCTTTTCGATATCGACCTTCAGGAGACTTTCTTTCAGGTACGGCGTTACTCTGCTCATAACATCCCTTTCTGAAAGCTGGCTCACACCGCTGACCTTTACATTTTTCAGGAAAAAGAGCGGCTCGTCCTTTGAGAAGAGATATGCGATCGTGAGTATCGACAGGACGCAGAGAGGAGCCAGGAACAATATATATAAGGTCTTTTTCATATCTTCAGCTTCGCCCCCTTCAGGATCTCTTCAACGAGCCCGTCGAAGGTCCCGCCAAGGTGCCCCCATGCCTTGGGCACAAGCGATGTCTCTGTCATGCCCGGCGATGTATTGATGTCTATGACCAGCGGGTTATCCCCCTGGACGAGCATATCGATCCTTGCGCACCCGGACAGTTCGAACATTTCGTACACCTTCAGCGCTGTGGCCCGTGCCCTGTTTGCCGTTACTCTCTTTATTTTTGCGGGGATGATATATTCTGTCATGCCCTTCGTGTATTTTGCATGAAAATCGTAAAAACCTGACGATGGTCTCACCTCGATGACAGGGAGCGCCTTGCCGTTTACAATGCCCACGGTGATCTCGCTCCCCCCGATGTATTCTTCAATGACAATCTTCCTGTCGTATCCCCGCGCAACCCTGATCGCGCGGGCTGTCTCCTTCTTTTCCCTGACGATGGATATGCCGATCGTGGAACCTTCGTTGGCAGGCTTCACGACAAAGGGGAGAGGAAATGCCGTGGTATGAGAGGAGGTGGAGATCAGATAGGCCGGAGTGGGAATCCCCGTACTATCGAAGAGAAGCTTCATGATGGCTTTGTCCAGGGCCATGGATGAACCAAGAACGCCTGAACCGGTGTAGGGAATACCCATAATCTCGAGGAGCCCTTGCACTGTCCCATCTTCACCCCACCTTCCGTGGAGGGCGATAAAGGCAATTTCTATCTTCTCCTTTTTCAGTTTCTCAACAAGGTTCTCTGCCGCATCAATGCCTGTGGCGTTGTAACCAAGCTTGATGAGACTATTCAGGATAGCGGCGCCGCTTTTAATGGAGATCTCTCTTTCAGACGACTTCCCGCCATACAGCACTGCGATCCTCTTTCTTTTAAGCCCTTTCTTATCCATTAAAACCCCAGAGTTCTACCTCTTCTTCGAGGGACACGCCTGTCTTTTCGAAGACCCCTCTCTTTATTGTATCGATCAGCTTCCTGATGTCATTCGCCGTTGCCGACCCGAGGTTGACGATGAAATTCGCGTGTTTTTCCGAGACGCAGGCCCCGCCAACCTTCAGGCCCTTAAAGCCGGCCTTCTCGATGAACTTCCATGCCGGCTCCCCTTTCACGCCCTTGAAGACAGAGCCCGCGGAAGGGAATTCCATGGGGTGCCTCTTTTTCCTCTCGCCGTAGACGTACTCCATGTCTTTCACTATCTCTTTTTTGTTCCGGCTTTTCAGACTGAAGCTGGCGTTTACGACACATTCCCCTGGCTTAACGGGAGAGGCCCTGTAGCCGAAAGAGGCCTCCTGCCTTGTCATCGTTACGATCTGACCGTGCGCATTGAGGACCCGCATCGTCAGCAGGGGGTCTGAGACCGAGGTGCCGAAACTGCCGGCGTTCATCCTGAGTGCGCCGCCTACTGTGCCGGGGATCCAGTACAGGTTTTCGAGACCGGACAGACCATGTCGCGCGTTGTCTTTGATGAACTGTTTTAACGATACCCCGCCTGATACATCGGCAGTGGCGCCGTTTTTTGTCTTTTTATACCCTTTCGATTTCATCCTCGTAATCCGTATCAGCGCCTCATCAAGACCGCTGTCGTTAACGATCACATTTGTCCCGTTCCCCAGGAATCTATAGGGGATATTCCTGTGGGTCAGGTATTTCAGGACATTCCTCAGGTCTCCTTCATCAAGCGGGTACAGGAGGTACCTGACGGGTCCGCCCACTCTCATGGACGTATACCGTTTCATCGGGACATTTTCCAAGATCGTTCCTCTTATGCCTTTCCACTCCATACTGATTTCAGACTCTCATCGATCTTATATATGTCGCCTGCCCCCAGGGTGATGACAACATCACCTTTTTTGGCAAGCTCAAGCACCTTTTCCGCTGCCTTTTCTTTTGTCGCCGCAAAGATCACGTTTTTATGCCCGCTTGCCCGGATCTTTTCGGCGAGCACCGTGCCGGTGACGCCTTCTATCTTTTCTTCGGAGGCCGCGTATATCTCGGTGATAATGAGGACGTCAGCCTCATTAAAAGAGGTGACGAATTCCTCCATCAGCGCCTTTGTCCTCGTGTACCGGTGGGGCTGAAAGACCACCAGGATCCTGCCCTTCCACATCTTCCGTATTGCCGACAGGGTTGCCCGTACCTCTGTAGGATGATGCCCGTAGTCGTCAATCAGCGTGATGTCGCCATCCCACTTTATCTCCAGCCTCCTGTGGATCCCTGAAAAACTTTTCAGGGCCTCTTTGATGGTCGCAAAGGGGATATCCAGCTCGATCCCCACGCCGCAGGCGGCAAGCGCATTGACCACATTGTGGACACCGGTCAGCGCCAATGTGATCTCTCCCAGTTCATAACCCTTGTAGACTACCTTGAAGCGTGTCGTAAAACCTTCATAGACTATGTTCTCTGCCCGCAGGTCTGCCTGCTTGGAAAGACCGTACGTCATATACCTTCTCTTCAGCATCGGGATCAGGCCCTGAAGGTTTGCATTGTCGATGCAGATGATGTCGAGCCCGTAGAAGGGGACCTTATTAAGGAATGTAAGGAATGCCGCCTTGATCTCGTCGATGTCTTTGTAAAAGTCTAAGTGCTCGAGGTCTATATTCGTTACCACGGCAATCGTCGGAAAGAGGAGAAGAAAGGTCCCGTCGCTCTCATCGGCCTCTGCGACAAGAAATTTGCTGTCCCCCAGCTTCGCATTGCTCCCGAGGCTGTTCAGCTTTCCACCGATGACGCAGGTAGGGTCCATGCCGGCATACCCGAGTATTGAAGAAACAAGTGATGTTGTCGTTGTCTTCCCGTGCGCGCCTGCCACGGCAACGCTGTATTTCATCCTCATCAGCTCCGCCAGCATCTCTGCCCTCTGTATGACGGGGATAAAAAGACCTCTGGCCTTTTTTACCTCCGGGTTGTCGGCCCTGACGGCGGAAGAGATCACAACGACATCGGAATCGACGATGTTCTCTTCCTGGTGACCATAGAATATCCGCGCCCCGAG
Organism: Syntrophorhabdaceae bacterium; assembly: GCA_028713955.1. Taxonomy (NCBI): domain Bacteria; kingdom Pseudomonadati; phylum Thermodesulfobacteriota; class Syntrophorhabdia; order Syntrophorhabdales; family Syntrophorhabdaceae; species Syntrophorhabdaceae bacterium. The sequence continues at coordinate 4,468 of JAQTNJ010000072.1, read as the reverse complement.
CTTCTCAAGCCTTTCGGTGATGTCTGTTTTTCTCAGGTCTGAGCCGGTTACCTGAAAACCGAGATTGAGGAGGACCTCCGCGATGCCGCTCATGCCTATGCCGCCTATCCCGACAAAATGCACCTTTTCTATCTTATGAAATACCATCTGTGATCCCTCCGATGATCCGTTCTGCCGCGTCCTCCACGTATATCCTGCTGATATTTTCTCCCATCTCTTTTAGCAGTTGCGGCTCCTTCATAAGATGCTTCAAAACCTCAAAGAGCCTCTCGCCGCTTGCCTCGTCATCCCCGATCACATAACCGCCGCCGGCTTGCTCCACCTGGGAGGCGTTTTTCCACTGATGCCCGCCCGCGGAGTAAGGGTAGGGTATGAGTATGGCAGCCCTTTTGAAGCAGGCAAGCTCGAAGATCGTGGTAGCGCCTGCCCTCGAAATCACTACATCGGAGAGGCTGTAGTATTTCGCCATATCGTCGGTAAAGGGGAAGACCTCGTGCTGTATCCCGGTTTTTTTGTAACTATCGCTGATACGGGTGTAATCACCGGCGCCTGTCTGATGGTACATAACGGTGTTCTTATAACTCTCAAGGAAAGGCAGCAGTGTAAGGATCGAATCATTAATGCTCTTCGCGCCCCTGCTTCCACCGAACACAAAGATCGAGAACCTGTCCCCGGGTTTTTTTACATCGACGGCCTTCAGGTTCTTGCGCAGAGGATTTCCCGTGTGGCGGGCCTTTTTTGAGGCAAGATAGCGTCTCGTCTCTTCAAAGCTGATGAACGTGGACCTCGTGATCTTCGAGAGGAGCCTGTTGGCCAGGCCGGGCTGTACGTTTTGTTCATGGATGAAAGAGGGTACGCCGAGAAGCACCCCGGCAATCACGACGGGAACGGACGTAAATCCCCCCATGCCGAGTATCGCGTCAGGTCTTTCCGAGCGGAGTATGCCCGCTGCCATGGAGATGCCCTTCAGGAGACGCAGCATGGTCCTGATTTTATGGATTGGTGATGTGCCGAGAAATTGATGCGCCTCAATGTAGAGCAGTCGAAACCCTGCCTGCGGGATGATCTTTCCCTCGAGACCATAGGTTGTCCCGATGAACACAACGTCGTTGGTCCTGTCCTGTGCGAGCAGTGCTTCTGCCACGGCAATACCCGGGAATATATGACCACCGGTACCGCCAGCAGAGATAACGAGCTTCATACGCGTTCTCCTTCGGGCTTCAGCATCATTCCAACAAGGGGACTGACAATAGCGAGCAATATGACAGGTTGATACAAAAGTCCCGTTGAGAGCCTTAATCCAAGGACCATCAGGATATCCGTTGCAATGTATAAAAAGCCGAAGAACGGAAGTATCGTCGTAAAGGTACGCTTTTTCATAAATCCGGTGAAACCGGTAACAAGAAAGACGAAAGATGCCCCAAGCAGGATATACCGGTTGATGTCATTAAGTCCCAGAAGGCCCGTTCCCGCGAAATGCGTGCCCTGTCTGTAGGCGATGATCATCGCAACAAGCGCGTACCCGGCAATGAAAGGGATAACCTGGTTCCTTTCGAGCACGAAGAGCAAAAGGATCGTTGCAAGTGCAAGGGGCAGGATAAAGAGGGGCTTGCCTGTGATAAAGAGGTTGAACGAAGAAGTGAGGAAGAGGATCGAGATCGCGGTAACTTCTTTGAAGAAGTCGTTCTTTTTTTCTTCCATGGCAGCTATGTAAAAGGTGAGGCTGTAAAAGGCGAGAAATGTAATGATGATCTCCACCGGGTATCCGGTCAGTGCCCTCGGATAAAAGAAGAAACAGGCTGTGGCCGCGAATGACAGGAGTATAACGGGATATTTCATTCCCATGATATATTTCACGGGGATGCGGTCTATGGCAAAGATCGATGCGAGGGAGGCAAGCATAAGAAGCACCTTGATAACGTTGAACTCACGGAAGAAACTATAGAGCAGGATCGCTGCCAGTATATAGATACAGATCTTCTTCATAGGGACTCCACTATCTTCCTGTACGCATCTCCTCTGTCTTTGTAATCGGTAAACATATCGAAGCTGCTGCACATCGGGGAGAGGAGAACGACATCCCCGCTTTCGGCAACCTCGTGCGCGGTGCGCACCGCGCTGTCCATATCTTCTTCCTTGTAGATCACGACATGGTTTCCCAGCTCACTGACGATCTTCTCTTTCGCTTCGCCGATAACGATAAGTACCTTTATCTTGCGGGCAACCTCCGTAATAGCCTGGTAGCTGCCGCCTTTGTCTTTACCGCCCGCGATAAGGATTACGCTGCCCTCTATGTTCTCGAGGGCCCTTTTTGTGGCATCTACGTTGGTTGCCTTGGAATCGTTGTAGTACCTGACCCCTTTTAACTCCCTGACCAGCTCGACCCTGTGCGATAATCCTTTGAATTCCCGGAGTACGGCGCTTATCGTCGCCTGGTCTATACCGTATATGTGGGCGGTGAGGAGCGCCGCGAGGATGTTCTCCGTGTTGTGTATCCCTACGAGCGGCGAAAGGTCTCTTGCATATATGAACTCGTTTCCATTCAACCGTACATGAAGATTCCCGTCTTTTGCAAAGGCGCCTTCTTCCAGTTGCTTTGCCGTCGAGAAGGTGATAACCCTGCCGTTCCCGGCTCCGGGGGCCTCAAGACCGTCAATGATAACCGCGTAGTCTTTTTCCGTCTGACGTTCAAAGACCCTGTATTTTGCGTCCCTGTATTCTTCGTAGCTCCTGTATCTGTCGAGGTGGTCTTCCGTGATATTCAGGAGGATTGCCGTATTTGCCCTGAAGGTCTCCACTGTCTCAAGCTGGAAGCTGCTTATTTCAACGATGATATATTGTGCCTTTTTCCCTTCAAGGACATAATTGATGAGCGGGTTGCCGATATTTCCCCCAACGAAGACATTGCCGAAGGCCTTTTTGAATATCTCCCCGATGAGGGTCGTCGTCGTCGTTTTCCCGTTTGTTCCTGTTATGGCGATGACGGGTTCATCGAGGAACATACAGGCAAGCTCGATCTCACCGATAACCCGGATCCCTTTTGCTCTGGCCTCTTTAAGGACGGGCATCTCACTGTCGACCCCTGGGCTGACAACAATGAGGGGATACCGGAGAAAGTCTTCCGCCCTGTGGGGACCAAAATGTCCTGTGAACGCAATACCCTCGAGAGATTTGAGGACCGGCGTCAGCGCTGTCTCATCCTTTTCGTCGGCAAGCGCGATCTGTTTCCCCATACCGTGGAGAAATTTTGCGGCGGCAACACCGGATGCGCCAAGTCCAACGATCATTATGTTATCCGGAAGATCCATATCACCTCAATTTCAATGTGCTTAATGCCAGTAAACCCAGTATGATCGAAATGATCCAGAACCTTACAACGATCTTCCCCTCGTTCCAGCCTTTGAGCTCGAAATGGTGGTGTATCGGCGCCATCTTGAAGACCCTTTTGCCCCTTAGCTTGAAAGAATAGACCTGGATGATCACCGAGAGGGCCTCCAGCACGAATATCCCGCCGGCGATAACAAGGAGTATCTCCTGCTTGATGATAACGGCAATCGTTGCCAGAGAAGCGCCAAGAGAAAGCGAACCCGTGTCGCCCATGAAAAGCTCGGCAGGGTAAGTGTTATACCAGAGGAACCCGATACCGGCGCCCAGCATAGCACCACAGAGTATTGTCAGTTCGCCGGCGCCTTTTACATAGAATATCTGGAGGTACTGGGCAAACTTTATATTGCCGACAAGGTATGCGAAGAGGAGAAATGTGGAACATACCGTCAACACAGGTCCTATGGCAAGACCGTCGAGTCCGTCCGTCAGATTGACGCTGTTTGATGTGCCGACGATGATAAAGACGCAGAGCACTATATAAAAGACGCCGAGGTCGGGGGCGAAATTCTTGAACAATGGTATCGTCAGCTCTGTGACGAACCCGTATTTGAAATAGAGCAGCGCTCCGGTTATAAGGGCAAAGAGCGTCTGGAAAAGGATCTTTGCCTTTCCCGAGATCCCCTTGCCGTTACTGCCCTGTAATTTCTTGACGTCGTCGGCGAAACCTATGGCGCCGAAGGAAAGCAGCGCGAACGTAACGACCCAGATGTAGTAGTTTGTCAGATCCGACCAGAGCAGGGTAGGTATGATCGTGGAGACGAGGATGACAAATCCACCCATAGTCGGCGTTCCCTCTTTTACTTCATGCCTGTCCGGTACGTCTTCCCTTTTTGCGCTCTTGATCTTCCATTCGTTGAATTTCCGGATCACGTAAGGGGTCAGGAAGAAGCTGATGATGAGGGCGGTGAGTATGGCGAGGACGGTCCGGAAGGTAATGTACCGGAATACGTTGAATACGGAGAGTTTTACGTGCAGCGGATATAATAGATGGTAGAGCATTTACGTCAGCGCCTCCACGATCTCTTCCATTTTCGAAGCCCGCGAACCCTTTACAAGGATGACATCACCCTTTTCAGCCTTT